>NZ_JBEXRZ010000111.1:0-22553 GCF_040613325.1 Streptomyces sp. NPDC006283
TCGCGCCGTCGCCGACGACGTCGCAGGACGTGATGGTCCGCTCGGACCAGCCGACGGCGAACTTCAACAGCACGTGGGACCTGTCGGCCGGCAAGCCCCCACTCATGTGTCGCCTCCGGCCGCAGGGCGGCCGACGCCGTCAGTCCATCGTCAGGCTCCGCAGGACCAGCCCCGTCGCCGGCTTCGGTCCGAACGACGTCGACTTGCGCGGCATCGTGACGCCCGCGATCGCCAGCTTCCTGACGATCTCCTCCTGCACCGGATGCATGAGCACCGCCGTGCCGCCGACGCGTTCGGCCTGGGTGGCGGCTGCCTCCGCGTCATGGATGTAGGTGATGTGCTCGGGAGCGTCGGGGATCTGCCAGATGTGCTCCAGCAGCGTGGAGTGCAGCACCGTCGCGTCGAGCGTGCGCCAGGCCTCCGGGCGGCCGACGGGCACCGTGCGGTTCAGCAGGCCCGCGTCGGGCCGGTCGACGAGATGGAAGCGTCCGTCGCCGGCAAGGAGGAACGCGTTGCCCTCGGCGACCGCCTCGGCCAGCGCGTCCAGGGCCTGCACCAGCGGGATGTCGAGGTGGCGCACGCGGAAGGAGCCCGCCAGACCGCTGAGCGCGTCCGCCACCGGAAGGCGGCGCAGCAGACGGTGGATCGCCCGGACCTGCAAGGGGTAGCGGGCGGTGTCGATGAGCAGCACCAGACCGTAGTTCCAGGGGCCCTGCGCCGGGTGTTCACCTCGCAGCCGGAGGTACGTCGCCCATCGGTGGTGACCGTCCGCGATCATCGCCTGGTGGCGCGCCAGGTCGTCGTGGATCTCGGCCAGTTCAGCGGCGTCCGTGACACACCACAGGCGGTGGCTGAAGCCGTCCTCCGTGGTGGTGGACAGCAACGGCGAGTGCCGGATGGTGCGTTCGATGACGGCGGTCGCGCCGACGGCGTTGCCGGTGCTGCGATAGGTCAGCAGCAGCGGTTCCAGGTTCGCCGCGGTGGTCCGCATCAGGGCGGCGCGGTCCGCGACGATGTCCGGCATCACGTCCTCGTGCGGCAGGACGACACCGTCGGACGGCTCGGTGAGAGCCAGCGCCCCGATGACGCCGCGCTGCAGGATGTCGCCCTTGCGCTGCTCGTACACGTACAGCGCGGGTTCGTCGTCCGCGGCGAGGATGCCCTCGGACAGCCAGCGGGACAGGGTCCGGGCGGCCTGGCTGTGGCGGTCCTCCGCGGTGGTCGCCTGCGGCAGGATCAGCCGCACGATGTTGTGCGGGTCCGCCGACTCCAGATGGTGCAGGCCGTCGGGCCTGACGATCACGTCGTACGGCGGCGAGGTCACGGCGGCGAGACTGCCCACCCGCTCGGGGACGTAGCGCAGTCCACGGAACGGGATCAGATGCAGACCGCCATTGGCCGCAGGACCTTCGTTGTTCATCAGGGCATCGTATGCGTCAAAGGGCCATGCGCGATGATCGGGGGAGTGGACCCGAGCGAGGAGCGGAAGCGAATGAGCCAGCAGGGTATGAACCGGCCGAGCGGGAGCGCGCGGGCGCTGAGCGAGGCGTACGACACGGCCCTGCTCGACCTCGACGGTGTGGTGTACGCAGGCGGGCGGGCGATCGTGCACGCCGTCGAGTCGCTGGCCACGGCCCGCGAGCAGGGCATGCACCTCGCGTACGTGACGAACAACGCGCTGCGCACCCCCGAGGTCGTCGCCGGTCACCTGACCGAGCTCGGCATTCCGACCGGGGCCGGTGACGTGATCAACTCCGCGCAGGCCGTGGCCCGGCTGATCTCGGAGCAGGTGCCGGCCGGGTCGCGGGTCCTGGTGATCGGTGGGGAGGGGCTGAAGGTCGCCCTGCGCGAGCGCGGTCTCGAGCCGGTGGAGTCGGCTGACGACGATCCGGCAGCTGTCGTGCAGGGATACGGCGGCCCGGACCTGGCGTGGGGCCGGTTCGCCGAGGCCTGCTACGCGATCGCACGCGGCGTGCCGTGGTTCGCGTCCAACACCGACCTGACGATCCCCAGCGCCCGCGGCATCGCGCCGGGCAACGGCGCAGCGGTCGAGGTCGTGCGGATCGCCACGGGGGCCGAGCCGCAGATCGCGGGCAAGCCGCTGCCGCCGATGCACAAGGAGACGATCCTGCGAACCGGGGCGGAGCGGCCGCTGGTCGTGGGGGACCGGCTGGACACCGACATCGAGGGCGCCTTCAACGGAGGTGTCGACTCACTGCTTGTGCTGACCGGTGTGACGGACGCGGCGCAGCTGCTGGCGGCCGTGCCACAGCACCGGCCGACATATGTGGACGCGGATCTGCGGGGCATGCTCACCGGACAGCCCGAAGTGGCCGAGGCGGACGGTACGTTCCGGTGCGGCGGATGGACCGCTGCCGCGCAGGCCCAGGAGCTGACGCTGGACGGTGAGGGCGAGCCGATGGACGGGCTGCGGGCGCTGTGCGGGGCGGCGTGGACGAGCGCGGGGGAGGGTTCCTGCACGCTCGACGCCGGGAAGGCGCTGGCCAGGCTGGGGTTGTAGGCGGCCCTGCCGCAGGACGCCCTGACCGGGACGCATGGGAGGGTAGGCTAACCTAACCGCGTGTTGGTCGACTGTCCCCCGAACCGGAGCGCGGAGCCTGTGTCCGCACCCGCGAGCCCGAAGCGCCACGCCCTGCGTGCCACCGGGCTGCTGGTGTCGTTCGGCGTCCTGCTGCTGATCTGCGTCGCGAGCATCGCCGTGGGCGCCAAGTCGATTCCCTTCGCCGATGTCTGGGACGGGTTGTTCCACAACACGGGCACCGGCAACGACGTGATCATCAGGGACGTCCGCTTGCCGCGGACGCTGCTCGGCCTCACCGTCGGCGCGGCGCTCGGGGTCGCCGGCGCGGTGATGCAGGCGCTGACCCGCAACCCGCTGGCGGAACCGGGACTGTTGGGCGTGAGTGCCGGCGCCTCGGCGTCCGTCGTCTCCGCCATCAGCTTCTTCGGGGTCACCTCGCTCACCGGTTACGTGTGGTTCGCGTTCCTGGGCGCCGCCGTCGTGTCCACCGCCGTGTACGTCCTCGGCGGCAGCCGCGGCGCCACCCCGGTACGGCTCGCGCTCGCCGGGACCGCCGCGACGGCGGCACTGTACGGCTACATCAACGCCGTTCAGCTGCTGGACGCGGCAGCGCTGGACCGTCTGCGTTTCTGGACGGTCGGCTCACTCGCCTCCGCGGACATGGAGACCATCCGCAAAATCGTTCCGTTCATCGCCGTCGGCCTCGTTCTCGCGCTGCTGCTGGCCCGGCCGCTGAACGCCATGGAAATGGGCGACGACACCGCCCGCTCCCTGGGCGCACATCTGACCCGCACCCGCATCCTGTCGATGGCCGCGATCACCCTGCTGTGCGGGGCCGCGACCGCGGCCTGCGGACCGATCGTCTTCGCGGACTGATGATTCCGCACGTCGTCCGCGCCATCACCGGACCCGACATGCGCTGGATCCTGCCGTACGCGGCGGTTCTGTCGCCCGTCCTGCTGCTCGGCGCGGACGTCGTCGGCCGGGTCGTCACCCGCCCGTCCGAGCTGCAGGTCGGCATCGTGACCGCGCTGATCGGTGGGCCCGTCTTCATCCAACTCGTACGCCGCAAGAGGATGGCCCAGCTGTGATGAGGTCCGTGAAGACCGTGCGGGCGATACGCACGCCCGGCGGGGTGTCCGTGCGGATCGACCCACGCGCGGCCGTCGTCTTCCTGCTGCTCGCGGCAGCCGCCGCGGCCGTCTCGGTCGTGCTCATCGGCAGCGGCGACTTCCCGATGTCGTTCGGCGAGGTGGTCGGCACACTGCTCGGGAACGGCACCGCCGCACAGGAGTTCATCGTCCAGGACGTCCGGATGCCGCGCGTGCTGGTGGCGGTCCTCGTCGGCGCGTCACTCGCGCTGAGCGGCGCGATCTTCCAGGCCCTGTCACGCAACCCCCTCGGCAGCCCCGACGTGATCGGCTTCTCGCAAGGGTCGACGGTCGGCGCGCTCGGCGTGATCGTGCTCTTCCAGGGCGGGTCGCTCGCCGTCGCGGGCGGTGCCGTCGCAGGCGGAGTCGTCACCGGCATCGCGGTCTACACGCTGGCGTGGAAACGCGGCGTGCACGGTTTCCGGCTGGTGCTCGTCGGCATCGGAGTCGCCGCCATGCTCACCGCGCTGATCCACTACCTGATCACCAAGGCCAACCTGGTGGACGCCACCAGGGCCACGCTCTGGATGACCGGGTCCCTCGACGGCCGCGACTGGGCGCAGGTCTGGCCGCTCGCCGGTCTGTGTGCCGTGCTGATGCCGCTCGTGTTCGCGCACGGACGGCCGCTGCGGATGCTGGAGATGGGTGACGACGCGGCGTTTGCGCTGGGCGTGCCGGTGGAGCGCACCCGTGTCGTGCTCATGGGCTCCGGCGTGCTGTTCATCGCGGTCGCCACGGCCGCCGCCGGGCCCATCGCCTTCGTGGCCCTCAGCGCCCCGCAACTCGCGCGCCGGCTGACCCGCTCGCCGGGGCCGAACCTGGCCGCGGCCGCCATGATGGGCGCGGCGCTGCTGCTGGTCGCGGACTGGGTCGCCACCAACGCCTTCGGCGACCGCATGCTGCCCGTCGGCGTGGTCACGGCGGTGCTCGGCGGCGGCTATCTGCTCTGGCTGCTCGTCACCGAGCGCAAGGCGGGCCGGATATGACGCCGTTCGTGACCGCACGCCCTGCCGTCGACGGCGCCGCCACCTCAACCACCCGGACTTCCAGGAGCACGACGACCATGCAGCGCCTCACCGCCGAAGCGGTCACCCTCGGCTACGACCAGCGGGTCATCGCGGAGAACCTGTCGGTGGAGATACCCGACAACTCCTTCACGGTCATCGTCGGCCCCAACGCCTGCGGCAAGTCGACACTGCTGCGTGCCCTTTCCCGGATGCTCAAGCCCTCACAGGGCAGGGTGCTCCTCGACGGGCAGGCCATCCACTCCCTGCCCGCGAAAAAGGTCGCCAGGACACTCGGGCTGCTGCCCCAGTCGTCGATCGCCCCCGACGGCATCACGGTCGCCGACCTCGTGGCACGCGGCCGCTATCCGCACCAGGGGCTGCTGAGGCAGTGGTCGCCGGAGGACGAGCGGATCGTCGAGGAGTCGATGGCGGCGACGCGGGTCGGCGAACTGGCGGACCGCTATGTCGACGAACTGTCCGGCGGGCAGCGTCAGCGGGTCTGGATCGCGATGGCGCTCGCGCAGCAGACGCCCCTGCTGCTGCTCGACGAGCCGACGACGTACCTCGACATCCAGCACCAGCTGGAGGTGCTCGACCTGTGCGCCGAGCTGCACGAGTCACAGGGGCGGACACTGGTGGCGGTTCTCCACGACCTCAACCAGGCCGCCCGCTACGCCACACACCTCGTCGCGCTGCGCGACGGGGAGGTCGTCGCGGAGGGGCCGCCGGCGGAGGTGGTGACGGCGGAGCTGGTGGAGCGGGTCTTCGGGGTGCGGAGCCAGATCATCGAGGATCCGGAGTCGGGGACGCCGCTGGTGATTCCGGCGTCGCGGAGGGGGCGGGCGGCGGTGGGGGCGGTGTAGTCGGGGGGCGCGTGGCCTGGGCACGTGGCGCCCCGCGGCCGGCGTGTTCACCTTCCCTCTCGCCACGGCCTGGCCGACGTGGGGGCCCGATTCCCGAGACCCGGGCAAGCCCTGGACGGCGCTCCGTGCGGTGTTCGGGGGCTCTGTCCCCTGCCCCCGCCGCGCCCCATACGCCGGCGAGGCCGGCGCTGCCCTGCCGACGGGCTGGGCGGTCTAGAGCAGCGCGCGCAGGCGGAGGAGGTCGCGGACGCCTGCCTCCAGGCGGACTCGGCCCGTCGCCCACGCCTTCGCGAAGTTCAGCGCGCCGGCGACCATCGACACGAGATCGTCGCCGGTCATCGCCAGGCGGATCTGGGCCTTCTCCCGCGGCGGGCCCGGCGCGGTGTCGGTCACCTCGATCCGGCCGGATTCGAGGCGGCCGGTGAAGGTGACGTCGAGGTCCGTGATGTGGCAGCTGAGGGAACGGTCCAGGCCGGCAACGCCCCGTACGCCGCCGTCCGCGTTCGCCAGGTTGTCCGAGAGTCTGTCGAGTGCGCCGCGGCACTCCTGCGTGGTGGCCATCGCCAGCGACGGTACCTCAGGGCTTCGCGGTAGCGTCTGGGCCATGAGTGACTCGATGCCCGCGCCCGGACCGCAGGAGCCCGACGGCGGCGCGCCGGAACCCGCGCCGCTGGGCGTGCAGCGTGTGCCCACCGGCAACGCCGGGGTCGACATGCTGCTCGAGCGGCTGGCCGACGTGGACCACCTCGCTGCGGACGGACACCTCGAGGTGTACGAGGATGTACACCGGGGCCTGCGGGATGCGCTGACCTCGCTCGACACTCATGAATCGCACAACCACAGGAGCTGAACCGAACGTGGCAGGAGTGGCCCGCCGCCGTCTCGACGCAGAGCTGGTACGCCGGAAGCTCGCTCGTTCACGCGAGCACGCGAGCCAGCTGATCGCGGCGGGCCGGGTGACCGTCGGGCGCAACACGGCGACCAAGCCCGCCACCCAGGTCGAGACCAGTGCCGCCATCGTCGTCGCATCCGACGAGAGCGACCCGGACTACGTGTCACGCGGCGGGCACAAGCTCGCGGGCGCGCTCGCCGCGTTCGTACCGCTCGGGCTCAAGGTCGAGGGGAGGCGGGCGTTGGACGCCGGTGCGTCGACCGGCGGGTTCACCGACGTACTGCTGCGGGCCGGCGCCGCGCACGTCGTCGCCGTGGATGTCGGCTACGGCCAGCTGGCCTGGTCCCTGCAGAGTGATGAACGCGTCACCGTCAAGGACCGTACCAACGTGCGTGAAATGACGTCGGAGACGATCGACGGAGTGCCGGTGGACCTTGTGGTGGGGGATCTCTCCTTCATTCCGCTCGGGCTCGTGCTGCCCGCGCTGGTGCGCTGCAGCGCACCCGACGCGGACCTCGTGCTCATGGTCAAGCCGCAGTTCGAGGTCGGCAAGGAGCGTCTCGGCAGCGGGGGAGTGGTGCGCAGCCCCGAACTGCGTGCCGAGGCCGTACGGGCCGTGGCGCGCCGCGCGGGGGAGCTCGGGCTCGGAGTACGGGGCGTCACCGCCAGCCCACTACCGGGACCCTCCGGAAACGTCGAATACTTTCTGTGGCTTCGGGCCGGGGCGCCCGAGCTCGATCCGGCGGACGTCGACCGTGCAGTGGCGGAGGGACCTCGTTGACCACGACATCAGAAACGACACCGGGCACCACGTCGAGACGTACTGTTTTCCTGCTCGCGCACACAGGGCGGCCCGCGGCCATCCGAAGCGCAGAACTCGTCGTCCAGGGGCTGCTGCGCAGCGGCATCGGCGTGCGCGTGCTGGCGGCGGAGGCTGCCGACCTGCCGCTGCCGGACTCGGTGGAGACCGTCGTCGAGGCGACCCCCGAGGTCCTCGACGGCTGCGAACTGCTGATCGTCCTCGGCGGCGACGGGACGCTGCTGCGCGGCGCCGAGTTCGCGCGCGCGTCCGGGGTGCCGATGCTCGGCGTCAACCTGGGGCGTGTCGGCTTCCTCGCGGAGGCCGAGCGCGACGACCTCGACAAGGTCGTCGACCGGGTCGTCACCCGCGCGTACGAGGTCGAGGAACGCATGACCATCGACGTCGTCGTCCGCACCAACGGCGATGTGGTGCACCGCGACTGGGCGCTGAACGAGGCCGCCGTGCAGAAGGTCTCGCCCGAGCGGATGCTCGAGGTCGTCCTCGAGATCGACGGCCGCCCCGCCACCGGCTTCGGCTGCGACGGCATCGTGTGCGCCACCCCGACCGGCTCGACGGCGTACGCCTTCTCCGCCGGCGGCCCGGTGGTGTGGCCGGAGGTCGAGGCGCTGCTGATGGTACCGATCAGCGCCCACGCGCTGTTCGCGAAGCCGCTGGTGACTTCGCCGACGTCGGTGCTGGCGGTCGAGGTGCAGCCGCACACCCCCCACGGGGTGCTGTGGTGCGACGGGCGCCGGATGCTCGAACTGCCCCACGCGGCGCGCGTGGAGGTCCGTCGGGGCGCCGTGCCCGTACGACTCGCCCGGCTGCACCACGCGTCGTTCACCGACCGGCTGGTGGCCAAGTTCGCCCTCCCCGTCGCCGGGTGGCGCGGAGCCCCGCACTAGGGTCTTCCGTCTGGATCAGGCCGGATCAGTGTGGGGGTCCGCCTGCCGCGGCATGCGAGCCCGGCAAGATCCAAACGAGAGGCCCTGGGTTCTCGCGCCCACGCCCGGGGGCGGGGGAAAGCCCGGGAGAGTGAATCGGAGGCCGGGGCCCGTCGCACACCGGGCCCCGGACCTCGTATGGTCGTGTCCGTGTTGGAGGAGATGCGGATACGGTCACTCGGGGTCATCGACGACGCTGTTGTCGAGCTGTCGCCCGGATTCACCGCGGTGACCGGCGAGACGGGCGCCGGCAAGACCATGGTCGTCACCAGCCTGGGGCTGCTGCTCGGCGGGCGCGCCGACCCCGCCCTGGTGCGGATCGGCGCGAAGTCGGCCGTGGTGGAGGGCCGGATCAGGGTGTCCCCCGACGCGCCGGCCGCGCTGCGGGCCGAGGAGGCCGGGGCCGAGCTCGACGAGGGCACGCTGCTCATCAGCCGTACCGTCTCCGCGGAGGGGCGCTCGCGCGCCCACCTCGGCGGCCGTTCGGTGCCGGTGGGCATGCTGTCGGAGCTCGCCGACGAGCTCGTCGCCGTCCACGGCCAGACCGACCAGCAGGGCCTGCTGCGGCCCGCACGGCAGCGGGAGGCCCTCGACCGGTACGCGGGCGACGCCGTCAGCGGCCCGCACGCCAAGTACGCCGCCGCCTACCGTCGGCTGCGCGCCGTGGGCGCGGAGCTCGAGGAGATCACCACCCGTGCGCGTGAACGGGCGCAGGAAGCGGATCTGCTGCGTTTCGGGCTGAACGAGGTCGCTTCCGTGGAGCCGCGGGCCGGCGAGGACGTGGAGCTCGCCGCGGAGGCGGAGCGGCTCGGCCACGCGGAGGCTCTGGCGTCCGCCGCCTCCGTCGCGCACGCCGGGCTCGCGGGCAACCCGGAGGACCCGGAGGTCGTCGACGCCACTACCCTGGTCGCGGCTGCCGGGCGGGCGCTGGACGCCGTACGCTCCCACGACCCGGCGCTGGCGGCGCTGGCGGACCGGATCGGCGAGATCTCGATCCTGCTCGGCGACGTGGCGGGCGAGCTCGCCGGATACGCCGACAACCTGGACGCCGATCCGCTGCGGCTCGCCGCGGTGGAGGAGCGCCGGGCCGCGCTGACACAGCTGACGCGCAAGTACGGACAGGACATCACCGCCGTGCTGGCGTGGGCGGAGGACGGAGCGAGCCGGCTCACCGAACTGGACGGCGACGACGACCGCATCGGCGAGCTCACGGCGGAGCGGGACGCTCTGCGGGACGAACTCTCCGGTCTCGCCCAGGCGTTGACGGACGCCCGCACGGAGGCGGCGGCACGTTTCGCCGAGGCGGTGACGAAGGAACTGGCGTCGCTCGCGATGCCGCACGCCCGGGTGTCGTTCGCGATCCGTCAGACGGAGGATCCGGAGGGCGTCGTGGTCGACGGGCGGCCGGTGGCGTACGGGCCCTCCGGCGTCGACGAGGTCGAACTCCTGCTCGCCCCGCATCCGGGCGCCCCGCCGAGGCCCATCGCCAAGGGCGCGTCGGGCGGCGAGCTGTCGCGCGTGATGCTGGCGGTCGAGGTCGTCTTCGCCGGCACCGACCCGGTGCCGACATATCTCTTCGACGAGGTCGACGCCGGCGTCGGCGGCAAGGCGGCGGTCGAGATCGGCCGACGGCTCGCCAAGCTGGCGAAGTCGGCGCAGGTGGTGGTGGTGACGCACCTGCCGCAGGTGGCGGCGTTCGCGGACCGCCAGCTGCTGGTCGAGAAGACCAACGACGGAACGGTCACCCGGAGCGGCGTCACGGTCCTCGAGGGCGAGGACCGGGTCCGGGAACTGTCCCGGATGCTGGCGGGCCAGGAGAACTCGGAGACGGCCCGCGCCCACGCGGAGGAGTTGCTGGCGACGGCTCGCGCGGACGGTTAGGACCTGCGGATGTCCCGCGCGAGAGCAGCAGCCCCACAAACTCACCCGTGTGGGTGATCCCGGTGTGCTGGACCCTGCCGCGGGCCAGGCACAACACCGGGTCGGTGCCGGAACGTCCGTACGGACTGGCATCCTTGGCGGGTGACACAGCTGCGTACGGTCCAAGTGCTGGGTGGCGGCAGTGCGGGCAGCAGCGCGCACGTCAGGTCGCTGGCCGTCGGGCTGGTGGCGCGGGGCGTGCGCGTGACGGTGTGCGCTCCCGCCGACATCGACCGCGCCTACGACTTCGCGGGCGCCGGCGCACACTTCATCCCCGTCCCGCGCCGTAGCGACCCGGCGGCGGTCGGCGCGCTGCGCGCGGCCTGCGCCGGGGCGGACGTGGTGCACGCGCACGGTCTGCACGCCGCCGTACGCGCCGCGCTCGCTCTCGCCGGGCAGCGCCGCCGCATCCCGCTCGTCGTCACCTGGCACACGAGGACCCACGACGAGGGCGCGCGGGCAGCGGTCCTGCGGCTGCTCGAGCGTAGGGCCGTACGCGCGGCGGCGGTTGTCTTCGGTACGTGCTCCGAACTCGTCGACCGGGCCCGGGCCGCCGGCGCACGTGACGCCCGGCTCGCTCCCGCAGCCACGCCGGCGCCGGGCACGCCGCCCGCCGCCCGGCAGGGCAAACTCCGGGCCGAACTGGGCGTCGTCGAACGCCCGTTGCTCATGGCCGTCGGCCGCCTCGAGCAACACCGCGGCTACGGAACGCTGCTGGATGCCGCAAGGTCCTGGCGCGACCTCGATCCGGCGCCGATGCTGCTGATCGCCGGAGAAGGACCCGAGAGGGGCATGCTCCGGCGCCGTATCGCCGACGAGGGCCTGCAGGTCCGGCTGCTGGGGCGCCGTGACGACGTCACCGAGCTGCTGGCGGCGGCGGACGTCGCGGTCCTGCCCTCCCGCTGGGAGTCCCGCTCGCTGCTCGCCCAGGAGGCGCTGCGACTCGGCGTGCCGCTCGTCGCGACGGCGGTCGGCGGAGTGCCGGAACTGGTCGGCGAAGCAGCGGAGTTGGTGCCGTACGGCGACGCTGCGGCGCTGTCGTCGGCGGTGACCCGCCTGCTGTCCGACCCGGCGCGACGGGCATGGCTGTCGGAGGCGGGGCAGGCGCAGGCGGGGACGTGGCCGACGGAGGACGAGACGGTGGCGCAGGTACTGAGCGTGTACGACGAGCTGGTGGTGGCGTAGCCACTCCGTTCCGGGTGCGCCGAGCCGTGTTCGTTCCGGGAGCTGCCCCCGTTGCCCGCGCAGGCGTCGCCTGCGCGGCTGAAGGCGCCCGACGTGACTGACGCTCGATCTCCTGGCGCCGCGGGCTGATCTCGCGGAGCGACATGCAGCCCGTCCGGGAGCACTCCCGCTACGCCTGACGGCGTGGGAGGTACCGTCGCCTACCGTTGCCAAGCCGTAGGGGAGTTCGCGGACACCACGCAAAGCGCGGTACAAGGCCCGGGCTTGCCCCGAGGTACCCGCGGCCGGCCCGGTCGCCGAGCCGGTGCCGGCTCGGCCGGGCCGTGGGGCCGACGCACGCGGCGGAGCGCACATCGGTACAGCGTGATTTGGGAGCCCCGAAAGCCTCCGGGCCGCAGGCGGTGGGGAATCAGGCCCCCGCAGCGGCCATCCCGGTCACGACGTGTGGCGGCGTGCCCTCAGAGCCAGGCTCAGAGCCAGGACCGTTTCCGGGTCCTCCAGATCCGTGCCGAGGAGCTCGCCGATCCGGGCCAGCCGGTTGTACAGCGTCTGGCGGTTCAGGTGGAGTTCGCGTGCCGTCTCCGCCTTGCGGCCCGCGTGGGCCAGATACGTCTCCAGCGTCGGCAGCAGCGGCGGGCGTGAGGCCGCGTCATGCGCCCGCAACGGGCCGATCGCGCGGTCGACGAACGCCGCCAGGTCCGGGTGCTCGCGCAGGCGCCACAGCAGCAGGTCGATGTCGAGGCGGCGCGCGTCGTACCAGGACCGGCCGCTCAGGCCCTGCGCGGCGGTCGCCGTCTCCGCCGCGTGGCGCAGGGCAGAGCTCGCCGCGGCCCAGCCGCCGGCGGCCGCGACCACGACGACCGGTGGATGCGCTCCCGCCCGTTCCAGCCCGGCCCGCTCCACGCCGGCGCGCAGCGCCTGCGCCACCCGGTCCGCGACGACGGTGCGGTCGGTCTCCGTGCGCAGCCCGACAAGAAGCGGCACACGGCCCTCCACCGGCCGCACGCCGAGCAGCACCGGCACTCCGAGGGACGACAGCTCCTCCGACACGGCGCGCGCGAGCACCGCCCAGTTCCCGGTCGGAGTCAGCTCGGCCGCGAGCCGCATCACCACCGGCAGCAGCGGCCCCGTGCCCGGCTTGAAGCCGAGGACCCGCGCCTGGGCGGGGGCGTCCTCGGGGGCGATACGGCCTTCTGCCAGGTCGGTCAGGAAGTCTCCGCGGCCGCGTGCCGCGAGCTCCTCCTCCTGGCGCGCCTGCATCAGGACCACGGCGAGGATGCCCGCCGCACGTTCCGCCGCCATCCGGTGCACGGGCAGCAGGGGGGACGAGACCGCCAGCAGCACCAGCCGGGCGCGTACCGCGCCGGTGCCGCGGCCGCTGCCTGGCACGTCCACCAGGACGGCGTTCGCCGGCGGACCGTCGTGGCGTCCGCCGCGCAGCCCTTCCCACACCTGCAGCGGGTCGGCGGGCGCGGGCTCGGAGCCCGGCAGGTCGGCGGCGTAGAGCAGCTGTCCGTCAGGTGTCTCCAGGAAGACAGGGTCGCCGGTGAAGGCGGCCAGGATGCCGAGCACCTGGGGGATTCCGCCGCCGCCGAGCAGGGCCTCGGTGCAGCGGCGGTGCACTTCCTCGGCCTGCTGCAGCAGCGCGTAGTGGCCGTTGACGATCTCGGTGTGGATCTCCTCGGTCACCGTCACGAACGGCACCTCGCGGTGCAGTTGCACCAGCGGCAGCCCGGCCGCGCGCGCGGCTTCCACGATCGTGGCCGGCAGCCGCGAGAAACGGGGCCCCAGTTCGACCACGAGCGCCGCGATGCCGCGTTCGGCCAGCCGGTGCACGAAGGCACGCTGTTCCGCCGGGCGGGTGCCGAGGCCGAGGCCGGTCGTCAGGAGCAGCTCGCCGCCCTTGAGCAGGGAGGCGATGTTCGGCACCTCGCCTGCGTGCACCCAGCGCACCGTGCGGTCGAGCCGGTCCGACCCGGCGAGCACCTCCGGCAGTCCACTGCGGAGCCCGGGCAGCTCCAGCGCCCGCTGCACGGTGATGCCGCCCTGCGTTTCCATGGCTGGCGACGCTACCGGGGCGACTGTTCCAAGGACAACCGCAGCCTCCTAGCCGCCGTAGGCGCCGGACGCGGTGAGCCGCAGTGCCGTGTCGATCAGCGGAACGTGACTGAAGGCCTGCGGGAAGTTCCCCACCTGCCGCTGCAGCCTCGGGTCCCACTCCTCCGCGAGCAGCCCGAGGTCGTTGCGCAGCCCCAGAAGCTTCTCGAACAGCCTCCGGGCCTCGTCGACCCGCCCGATCATCGCCAGGTCGTCCGCCATCCAGAACGAGCACGCCAGGAACGCGCCCTCGTCTCCGGGCAGACCGTCGACGCCCTCGTGGCTGCCTTCGGTCGGGTACCGCAGGATGAAGCCGTCGTCGGTGGACAGCTCGCGCTGGATCGCCTCGATGGTGCCGATGACGCGCTTGTCGTCGGGCGGCAGGAAGCCCATCTGCGGGATCAGCAGCAAGGAGGCGTCCAGCTCCTTCGAGCCGTACGACTGGGTGAACGTGTTGCGCTCGGGGTCGTAGCCCTTCTCGCAGACGTCCCGGTGGATCTCGTCGCGCAGTTCCCGCCATCGCTCCAGCGGTCCGTCCGCGTCGCCGGACTCGATGAGCTTGATCGTGCGGTCGACGGCCACCCACGCCATGACCTTGGAGTGCACGAAGTGCCGGCGAGGTCCGCGGACCTCCCAGATGCCCTCGTCGGGCTGGTTCCAGTGCTTCTCCAGGTAGCGGATCAGCTTCAGCTGGAGCAGGGAGGCGTAGTCGTTGCGCGACAGGCCCGTCATGTGGGCGAGGTGCAGGGCCTCGGTGACCTCGCCGTAGACGTCGAGCTGGAGCTGGTGGGCCGCGCCGTTGCCGACGCGGACCGGGCCCGAGTTCTCGTAACCGGGCAGCCAGTCGAGCTCGGCCTCACCGAGCTCGCGCTCGCCCGCGATGCCGTACATGATCTGCAGGTTCTCGGGGTCGCCGGCGACCGCGCGCAGCAGCCACTCGCGCCAGGCGCGGGCTTCCTCGCGGTAGCCGGTGCGCAGCAGCGAGGAGAGGGTGATGGCCGCGTCGCGCAGCCAGGTGTACCGGTAGTCCCAGTTGCGGACGCCGCCGATCTCCTCCGGCAGCGACGTGGTGGGCGCGGCGACGATCCCGCCGGTCGGCGCGTACGTGAGGGCCTTGAGTGTGATCAGCGAGCGGACGACGGCCTCTCGGTACGGGCCGTGGTACGTGCAGTGGTCGACCCACTCGCGCCAGAACTCGGCGGTGGCCTCGAGCGATTCCTCCGGGTCAGGGAGGGCCGGGGGCTCCTTGTGCGAGGGCTGCCAGCTGAGCGTGAAGGCGATCCGGTCGCCGGGGCCGACGGTGAAGTCCGAGTAGGTTGTGAGGTCCTTGCCGTAGGTGTCCACGGAGGTGTCCAGCCACACCGAGTCCGGCCCGGCCACGGCGACCGTGCGGCCGTCGACCTTGTGCACCCACGGCACCACGCGCCCGTAGCTGAACCGCATCCGCAGCGCTGAACGCATCCGCACGCGCCCGGAAACGCCCTCCACGATCCTGATCAGCTGCGGCGCGCCGTCGCGCGGCGGCATGAAATCGGTCACACGCACCGTGCCGCGCGGGGTGTCCCACTCGGATTCGAGGACGAGGGAGTCGCCGCGGTAGTTGCGGCGGGTCGCGACCGGCGCATGGGCATGCGAGCCGTAGGCCGGGCCCAGCCGCCAGAAGCCGTGCTCTTCGGTGCCGAGCAGCCCCGCGAAGATGGCGTGCGAGTCGAAGCGGGGCAGGCACAGCCAGTCGACTGTGCCGTCCCGGCAGACCAGTGCTGCGGTCTGCATGTCTCCGATGAGTGCGTAATCCTCGATGCGCCCGGCCACGTGCATCTCCAGTCGAACGGCCACGTCCGCCCCGCGGGGCGCTTACTGCGGTTTCTGCGGTCCAGGGTCGTTGACGAGCCGCGGCGACCCCAAAAACACCACGCGGGAGGCTGTGCCACTTGCCTGGTGGGGGCGCCGAATTCCGGGTGACGGTCTGGGGATGATGCCGTTCACAGGTCCGACTCGGCAGCGAGTGTCCGAGCAGGATACGACGCACGTCAATGATCTGTACGGGTGTCCCGGCAACACAGGTGCGCCGAACGGGTGAGCGGCAGGTGAGCCGTGTGGAGCGGTTCCCGAGTGTTGTCGTCACCGTACCTCCGGCACCGGCGGGGCGCGTGCGCTGGCGTGGCCGGAGGCAGGCCAGCGTCGTCGCTGATACCCTGGTACCCCGTGGACCGGTGGCCGGAAGGCCCCGAAACCGCAGCGACGGCACCCCCGAATCGGGACGGCAGCCGGCACGCACCTCACTTCGCGACCACGGGAGCCCCCTCTTGGCGATGCCGCCCAAATCCATGACGACCAAGCACATCTTCGTCACCGGGGGTGTCGCCTCCTCCCTCGGCAAGGGCCTCACGGCCTCCAGCCTGGGCGCGCTGCTCAAGGCGCGGGGCCTGCGGGTCACCATGCAGAAGCTCGACCCGTACCTGAACGTCGACCCCGGCACGATGAACCCGTTCCAGCACGGTGAGGTGTTCGTCACCAACGACGGCGCCGAGACCGACCTGGACATCGGCCACTACGAGCGCTTCCTCGACGTCGACCTCGACGGTTCCGCCAACGTCACCACGGGCCAGGTCTACTCGCAGGTGATCGCCAAGGAGCGGCGCGGCGAGTACCTGGGTGACACCGTGCAGGTCATCCCGCACATCACCAACGAGATCAAGTCCCGCATCCGGCGGATGGCGACCGACGACGTCGACGTCGTCATCACCGAGGTCGGCGGCACGGTCGGCGACATCGAGTCGCTGCCGTTCCTCGAGACCGTCCGCCAGGTCCGTCACGAGGTCGGCCGGGACAACGTCTTCGTCGTCCACATCTCGCTGCTCCCCTACATCGGCCCGTCCGGCGAGCTGAAGACAAAGCCGACGCAGCACTCGGTCGCCGCGCTGCGCAACATCGGTATCCAGCCCGACGCGATCGTGCTGCGCGCCGACCGTGACGTGCCGACCGCGATCAAGCGCAAGATCTCGCTGATGTGCGACGTCGACGAGGCCGCGGTCGTCGCCGCCATCGACGCCAAGTCGATTTACGACATTCCGAAGGTCCTGCACACCGAAGGCCTCGACGCCTACGTCGTGCGCAAGCTCGACCTGCCGTTCCGCGACGTCGACTGGACGGTGTGGGAGGACCTGCTCGACCGGGTCCACAACCCCGACCACGAGGTCAACGTCGCGCTCGTCGGCAAGTACATCGACCTGCCCGACGCCTACCTCTCGGTCACGGAGGCGATGCGCGCCGGCGGCTTCGCCAACAAGGCCCGCGTCAAGGTCAAGTGGGTCACCTCCGACGACTGCAAGACCGCGGCGGGCGCGCAGAAGCAGCTCGGCGACGTCGACGCGATCGTCATCCCGGGCGGCTTCGGCGAGCGCGGCGTCGACGGCAAGGTCGGCGCGATCCAGTACGCCCGCGAGAACAAGATCCCGCTGCTCGGCCTCTGCCTGGGCCTGCAGTGCATCGTGATCGAGGCCGCGCGCAACCTCGCCGAGATCCCCGACGCCAACTCCACCGAGTTCGACGCGGCCACCTCCCACCCGGTGATCTCCACCATGGAGGAGCAGCTGGCGTACGTCGAGGGCGCCGGCGACCTGGGCGGCACGATGCGGCTCGGCCTCTACCCGGCGAAGCTCGCGGAGGGCTCGATCGTGCGCGAGGTCTACGACGACCAGCCGTACGTGGAGGAGCGTCACCGCCACCGCTACGAGGTGAACAACGCCTACCGAGCGGAGCTGGAGAAGAAGGCGGGCATCCTCTTCTCGGGCACGTCCCCCGACAACAAACTCGTCGAGTACGTCGAGTACCCGCGCGAGGTGCACCCCTACCTGGTCGCCACCCAGGCGCACCCGGAGCTGCGGTCCCGGCCGACCCGGCCGCACCCGCTCTTCGCCGGACTGGTGAAGGCGGCCGTGCAGCGGCAGCAGTCGGGCGCGTAACGCACAGGCGATACGGTTGACCGGGGTACGGACCTGCGAAGGGTCCGTACCCCGGTTTCCGTTGTGTGTGGGTGGAAGGACGCTTTCGATGGCCATCAAGGACATGCCCGAGCAGTGGGAGGTCACCGCGACCGACACGCCGTTCCGCGGCAACAAGACCAGCGTCCGTACCGACGACGTCGTCATGCCCGACGGCACCGTCGTCAAGCGGGACTACCAGGTCCACCCCGGGTCCGTGGCCGTGCTCGCCATCGACGACGAAGACCGCGTTCTCGTGCTGCGCCAGTACCGGCACCCGGTCCGCCAGAAGCTGTGGGAGATCCCGGCCGGACTGCTGGACGTGCCCGGCGAGAACCCGCTGCACGCCGCGCAGCGCGAGCTGTACGAGGAGGCGCACGCCAAGGCCGAGAACTGGCGGGTGCTGACCGACGTCTACACCACCCCCGGCGGCTGCGACGAGGCCGTGCGGATCTTCCTCGCCCGCGATCTGTCGGCGGCGGAGGGCGAACGGTTCGAGGTCGCCGAGGAGGAGGCCGACATGGAGCTGGCACGGGTGCCGCTCGACGAACTCATGCGAGGGGTGCTCGCCGGCGAACTCCACAACACCTGCCTGGTCGTCGGCGTCCTGTCGGCGGTCGCGGCGCGCTGCGGCGACGGCTTCGACGCACTGCGCCCGGCGGAAGCGCCGTGGCCCGCGCGGCCGTTCGAGGCGTGAGCGCCCCGAACGGCACGGATGGCGTACCTGGTGTGACGATCTGCTGAACCGATCGGGCGACGGCTCCGCACGCTCTGCACGGATCGTCGCAGAGCGTGAACTACGCTCGAATCGCCCGCGCGGAGACCCGGCGGGCTCGGCTCGTGCACGGCGGAGTGGAGCGTGGCCCGTGACGGATCAGGCGCTGGACTTGGACGGCCACGACCGGTCGGCCCCACCCGAGCACATCGCCACCCTCCCCGCACCTGGAACCGGGCCTCGCGACGGCTCCGCGAGGCGTGGGGAATCCACTGCTGAGGAGCACGCCGGTGCCGACCGGGACGACCGGGCCTGCGCTCACGACGATGCGGCCCCGCCCGCCGACGCCGGCAAGGACGACGCTGGCTCCCCCCTGGACGAAGCCGCTCTGGATGAGCAGTTCGGCGCCCTCGGTAGGGCGGGTGGGGGCGATCGGGCCGGCGCGCACGGCGATGCGGCCCCGCCCGCCGACGCCGGCAAGGACGACGCGGGCCCCCTCGGACGGGCCGGTGGTGGCGATCGGGCCGGCGCGCACGGCGATGCCGGCTCAGCCGAAGGGGCCGCTCTGGACGAGCAGGTCGGCGCCCACGGCCGGGCCGGTAGGGGCGACCCGGCCGGCGCGCACGGCGATGCCGGCTCAGCCGAAACGGCTGCTCTGGACGAGCAGGTCGGCGCCCTCGACCGGGCCGGTAGGGGCGACCGGGCTGGCGCTCACGACGATGCCGGTTCAGCCGAAACGGCTGCTCTTGACGAGCACCTCGGCGCCCTCGGCCGGGCCGTCGCAGACGACCAAGTCGAGGCGGACGACCGAGCCGAGTCGGACGGCCGGGCCGGCGCTGACGAAGGGGCCGGTGTTACCGCCGATGCCGGGTCGTCCGAACCGGCCGTCGTGGACGACCGGGCCGAGTCGGACCGTGCCGGAGCGTCCAGCGATTCACCGGACGTAACGCCCGCCCGAGACGCCGGGGTCGGGGACGGGCCGGGAGCGCTCCCCGGGGGTGGTGCCGCGGGCGACCGAGAGGGACTGGGGAGCCGCGGCGACGGTGCGGACGAGGGCGCGTCGACTGCCGCCGGTCCCTCCCACCCGGGGGATCGGCCCGCGGCGCAGCCCCCGCTCGACGGCGAACCCTTCTTCGGGCGGGAGCGGGAGCTCAAGGCCCTGCTCGCCGACATCGAGCGTGCCGGGCTCGACACGCTCGCCGGGCGCAAGGCGCCCCGCGCCCGCGTGCTGCTGATCGCCGGGCGCCCCGGCGCGGGGCGTACCGCGCTGGCGGAGCAACTGGCGCGTCGGGTCGGCGGGCGCTACCCGGACGGCGTGCTGCGGGTTCGGCTCACCGAGCCCGGCGGGCGGCCGGTGCCGATCGAGGAGGCGGCTCGCGGGCTGCTCGACCGGCTGGGCATCGCCTCGCCGCCCGGCGCCGGAGACGACGAGCTGACTGAGATGGTGCGCCGGGCACTCGTCGCCCGCAGGGTGCTGCTCCTCGTCGACGACGCGGCCGACGCCGAGCAGGTCGACCTGCTGCTGCCGCAGAACCCGGACTGCCTGGTCGTGGCGGTCTCCCGGGGCCCGCTCACCGGAATCCCCGACGTACGGCCGTGCACGCTCGGCGGCATGGACGCGAAGTCGGCGATCGAGCTGCTCACCACCTTCACCGGGTCCGTACGGATCACGGTGGACCCGCAGGCGGCCGAGGTCATCGCCGAGGAGTGCGGCGGTCAGCCGGCCGCGTTGGCGCTTGTCGGCGGCTGGCTCGCGGCCCGCCCCAACGTCTCGGTCGCCGACGCGGCCAAACGGCTCCGCGGTCTGCCGACGGACGACGAGCAGCCCGCCGGGGCCAGGCCGCTGGAGCGGGCGTTCCGGCTGGTGTACGAGTCCCTCCCGCAGTCCGCCGCGCGGGCCCTGCGGCTGCTGGCGCTCGCGCCCGCCGGGCTGGCGGACGCGCACACCGCCTCCGCGCTCGCCGGCTGTTCCGTGCCGGCCGGGCAGGAGGCACTCGAGCGGTTCGCCGCTCTTGGGCTGGTACGGCACCGCGATGACTGCTTCGAGGTGCCGGGCGCGCTCGCGCCGCTGCTGCGGGCTCTGCTGGCGGCGACCGACCGGCCCGCCGAGGTGCAGCTTGCGCGAGCGAGGATGCTGGAGCGGACCGTCAGAAGGCTTCAGGCGTGCCGGGCGGCCACCGAGCCGGAGGACTCCCCGGCGCGCAAGAAGCTCGCCGCGCTGCCCCGGGCGATGCGCTTCACCTCGGCGTGGGCGGCCAAGCAGTGGCTGCGGGCCCGGCAGGCCGAGCTGCTGGCCTCCGCACGCCTCGCCGTCGAGGACGGCGAACTGGACACCTTGGCGCGCAGGCTGGTGGCGGCTCTGGTCAGGGCGCTGGTCGCGCACTGGGGTACGGAGGCGGCGGCCCCCGAGCTGTACGGGCTGCATCAGCTGGTCCTCGATGTGGCGGAGCGCCGCGGGCTGCACCGCGAGCAGGCCGCCGCGCTGCTCAATCTCGGAGACCTCGACGCACAGACAGGCCGCACCGGGGACGCGCTGGCCCGTTACCGGGCCGCGCTCGACGCGGGACGTGCCGCGAACGACCCGTACGCGACGGGCCGCGCGATGGAATCCGTAGGCGGCGCGTACCAGGAGATCGGGGACTGGCAGCGGGCGTCCGACTGGTACGGGCGGGCTCTCGCGCAGCGTCAGGCGCGTGGTGAGCGCGCCGACGAGGCGCGGCTGTACGGCCGGCTCGGCACCCTGCACATGTACGCGGGCCAGTACGGCGAGGCGCTGCGCAACTGGCGGGCGGCGGTCGCGGGCCACCGCAAGGTCGGCGATCTGCCCTCCCAGGCACGCGCGTTGAGCGAGGCGGCCCGTGTCCAGGAGTACGCGGGCCGGCACGAGGAGTCGCTGCGCACATGCAAGGAGGCGGTGGAGCGGGCGCGCCGGGCCGGTGACGTCCGGCTGCAGGCCGCGCTGGAGTTCAGGCTGGCCGACGCCCTCGACAGGCTGGGTGACCCCGCGGCCGCGGGGCGGCACCGTACGTCGGCGAAAAGAACGCTGGAAACAGAGGATTCAACCTACGAAATCCGTGGCAGTTCACTCGGAGGTTAATGCTTTGCAAGGCTAGACAGCGAGAAATCCTTCATTAGACTGGCTGCACCACGTCATCTCGTGGTGTGTCCCGGTATGCCCATGCGCATCTGGGTACGCGTGTCATCGACCGATATATCCCCTGAGTCAAGGACCGTGATCGACGTGAAGGTCGGCATCCCCCGCGAGGTCAAGAACAACGAGTTCCGGGTGGCCATCACCCCTGCCGGTGTGAACGAGCTCGTGCGCCATGGTCACCAGGTCTTCATCGAGCAGAACGCCGGTGTCGGTTCCTCGATCACGGACGAAGAGTTCATCGCCGCGGGCGCGCAGATCCTGCCCACCGCAGACGAGGTCTGGGCCACCGCCGACCTGCTGCTCAAGGTCAAGGAGCCCATCGCGGAGGAGTACCACCGCCTCCGCAAGGACCAGACACTCTTCACCTACCTCCACCTCGCCGCCTCCCGCGAGTGCACCGACGCGCTGCTGGAGTCCGGCACCACGGCGATCGCCTACGAGACCGTCGAGGTGAACCGCACGCTGCCGCTGCTCGCCCCGATGTCCGAGGTGGCGGGCCGGCTGGCCCCGCAGGTCGGCGCGTACCACCTCATGCGTTCGGTCGGCGGCCGCGGTGTGCTCCCCGGCGGCGTGCCCGGCACCCAGGCCGGCAAGGCCGTCGTCATCGGCGGCGGTGTCTCCGGCTGGAACGCCACGCAGATCGCCGTCGGTATGGGCTTCCACGTGACCCTGCTCGACAAGGACATCAACAAGCTGCGTGAGGCGGACAAGGTCTTCGGCACCAAGGTGCAGACGATCGTCTCCAACGCCTTCGAGCTCGAGAAGGCAGTCCTCGACGCCGACCTCGTCATCGGCGCCGTTCTGATCCCCGGCGCCAAGGCGCCGAAGCTGGTCACCAACGAGCTCGTCGCCAAGATGAAGCCCGGAAGTGTACTTGTCGACATTGCAATCGATCAGGGCGGCTGCTTCGAGGACTCGCGTCCCACCACGCACGCCGAGCCGACCTTCCCGGTGCACAACTCGGTCTTCTACTGCGTCGCCAACATGCCGGGCGCGGTGCCGAACACCTCCACCTACGCCCTGACCAACGCCACGCTGCCCTACATCGTGTCGCTGGCCAACAACGGCTGGGTCGAGGCGCTGCGCCGTGACCCCGCGCTCGCCAGGGGTCTCAACACCCATGACGGCAAGGTGGTTTACCGCGAGGTCGCGGAGGCGCACGGCCTCGAGAGCGTCGAACTGCTGACGCTGCTCGGCTGACCGGTCAACCCGCGTCGTCAACACCACGAGGACGGCCGCGACGGTCTGGTGCTGCGGCTGGCCACCGCTCCGGGCGACGACGAACCGGCTGGCCTGGA
>NZ_JBEXRZ010000112.1:0-22517 GCF_040613325.1 Streptomyces sp. NPDC006283
CGACTTTCACAAGTCGGGACGACAGGATTTGAACCTGCGACCCCTTGACCCCCAGTCAAGTGCGCTACCAAGCTGCGCCACGTCCCGATTGCGCGTTCCGCCGGTTTCCCGGACCGGGCGCGCAAGAGAACATTACCTCACTCTGCGGGGCCGGCGGTCGCCCGGCCTGCGGTCACTCGCGTGCCGCCGCTGCTGCGCGCCGAATCCGGCCCTCGCCACGCCCGCACCCTCCCGCGACCGGACGGCCGGCTGCGAGCAGCGACGCGCCACTGCGGGACGGCGCCGGGGAGGGAGGACAATTGCGGCATGGACCAGTCACGCAGGGACCGCGACGCCGAGGGCCGCGCCCGTAACGCCCGACCGCGGGACGGCCTCGGCCGGCCTCTCCCCCACGGCGCACCCGGCGTGGAGCGCCAGCCCGAGGGCGTGCTGCGCACACCGGAGCAAACGCTCCTCGAGGCGCAGCGCCTGCTCGACACGGGTATGCCGTTCCACGCGCACGAGGTGCTGGAGGACGCGTGGAAGTCGGGCCCCGAGGGCGAACGTGAGCTGTGGCAAGGGCTGGCCCAGCTCGCGGTGGGCCTCACCCACGCGGCCCGCGGCAACATCACGGGCGGCGCCCGGCTGCTGCTGCGCGGCGCCGACCGCATCGCGGATCTCCCGGCACTTCACGGCATCGACGTGCCGGGGCTGGTCGCGTGGGCCCGCGATCTGGCAGGCCGGCTGACGGGCCCGGTGGACCCGGCCGCGGAGGCGCCTCGGCTGGTTCATTAGCAGAACGAGGCTAGTCGAGCAGCAGGATCACCTCCAGGGTGCGGGGGCCGTGCACGCCCTCGACGCGGTCGAGTTCGATGTCGCTCGTGGCGGACGGGCCGGAGATCCACGTCAGCGGGCGGGTGGGGTCGAGTCGCGGCATCGCCCGCGGAACGGAGGCCACAACCTGCTCCGGGGCGCGGACGACGCAGATGTGCAGGTCCGGTACGAGGGTGAGGGCGCGCCTGCCCTGGGCGGGGCCCGCGTCCAGGACGATCGTGCCGGTCTCCGCGATCGCCAGTGCGCAGCCCGTCACCACGGCGTCGGTCGCATCCAGCTCGTACGGGGTCAGGGGCGGCGCGTCGTGGCGCTGTTGGGCGTCGGTGCCCGCGAGCCACGCGCCCGGCAGTCCCGGGGGTACGGCGACCGAACGCGCTCCGTGCCCGGCCAGCAGCCGGGCGAGAAGTTCCGGCAGTTGCGCCTCGGTGCTCCGGTGGACGATCGCCCGGTAGTCGGCGAGGTTGTCGTGCAGGAGGCCGAGAACGACGGCAGGGTCGTCGGATGTGTGACTGTCCAGGTAGTCACGGGGCGCCTCGGACGCCGGCGGGGCGTCGGCCACGGCGGCCCGGACCTTGGCGAGGATGCGCTCGCGGCTTGCCCGCGCGGGGGAATCGGTGCTCATGTGCGGTTCTTCCTCCACCACTCGCGGAACGACTCGGCGGGCATCTGCGGCAGTTCCCGCGATGCGGTCCACGCCCCCGCGCCAGGCGGCTTCCTTGGGTGCAGTCCGCGGGTCCTCGACGCGGCGCGTTCACCGGCGGCGAGCGCGGCCGGGTGGTCGAGCAGCCAGCCCGCAGCCTTCATCGCGGCCTTCTCCAGGCGGTGGCCCTTCCCTCCCTGGTCTGCGACCCGTTCCCTGAGGTGGACCAGCACCTCGGGGATGTCGATGGCGACGGGGCACACCTCGTAGCAGGCGCCGCACAGCGAAGAGGCGTAGGGCAAGGAGGCGTCGATGGCGCTCTGCGTGCCGCGGAGTTGAGGGCTGAGGATCGCGCCGATAGGGCCGGGGTAGACGGAGCCGTACGCGTGGCCGCCGGCCCGTTCGTACACGGGGCAGACGTTGAGGCAGGCCGAGCAGCGGATGCAGCGCAGGGCCTGGCGGCCCACCTCGTCGGCGAGGGTCGCCGTCCGGCCGTTGTCGAGCAGCACCAGGTGGAAGGTCCGGGGGCCGTCCCCGTCGGCCGTCCCGGTCCACATGGAGGTGTAGGGGTTCATCCGCTCGGCGGTCGAGGAGCGGGGCAGGGTCTGCAGGAAGATTTCGAGGTCCCGCCAGCTCGGCACCACCTTCTCGATGCCGACCACGGAGATCAGCGTGTCCGGCAGGGTCAGGCACATACGGCCGTTGCCCTCGGACTCGAAGACGACCATGGTTCCGGTCTCCGCGACCATGAAGTTCGCCCCCGAGACGCCGACCCTGGCCCGCAGGAACTTCTCCCTCAGATGCAGCCGGGCGGCCTCCGCCAGGTCGGCCGGGCTGTCGGAGAGACCCTCTGGCGCCGGCCTTCCCCAACTGCCCATCGTCCGGGCGAAGATGTCGCGGATCTCGCCCCGGTTGCGGTGGATGGCGGGGACAAGGATGTGCGAGGGCCGGTCCTCGCCGAGCTGCACGATCAGCTCGGCCAGATCGGTCTCGTAGGCGGCGATGCCCTCGGCCTCCAGTGCCTCGTTGAGGCCGATCTCCTGAGTGGCCATCGACTTGACCTTGACGACCTCGCGCTCGCCGGTCGCCTTGACGAGGTCGGCGACGATCCGGTTGGCCTCCGCCGCGTCGGCGGCCCAGTGGACGGTGCCACCCGCTTCGGTGACCGCGCTCTCCAACTGCAGGAGGTAGCGGTCGAGATGGCGCAATGTGTGGTCCTTGACCCGCCTGCCGGCCTCGCGCAGCCGGTCCCAGTCGTCGAGTTCCGCCACCGCCTTGGCCCGCTTGTCACGGATGGTGTGAGTCGCGTGGCGGAGGTTGGCACGCAGGGTCGGGTTGCCCACGGCTTGGCCGGCCGCCTCCGGGAAGGACGGCATGCCGAGAAAGGCGCCGCTCATGCGGGGGTCTCCTCCGTCTTGAAGGGGTGCTCCTCGAAGGGGTGTTCCTCCGTGCAGGCGAGGATGTCGGCGATGTGCAGGGCACGCAGCGGCTCGTCCTGGCGGCGCAGGATGCCGTCGAGGTGCACCAGACAGGAGTTGTCGGCCCCGCACAGCACCGAGGCTCCGGTGGAGACGGCGTTGCGGACCTTGTCCTGGCCCATGGCTGCGGACACGTCCGCGTTCTTGACGGCGAACGTGCCGCCGAACCCGCAGCACTCGGCCGCGCCCGGCAGTTCGCGCAGCTCCAGCCCCTTCACCGACTCCAGCAGCCGGCGGGGCCGGCCGCCGAGATTGAGCAGCCGCAGGCCGTGGCACGAGGGGTGATGGGTGACGGTGTACGGGAAGTAGGCGCCGACATCGGTGACCTGCAGGACGTCGACCAGGAACTCGGTCAGCTCGTACGTCCGCGAGGCCAGGTCCGCGGCCGCGGGGCCGCCGAGCCGGGGATAGTGGTGCCGGACCATCGCCGCGCAGGATCCGGACGGCGTGACCACGTACTCGTACCCCTCGAATGCCCGGACCGTGCGGCGCACGAGCGGCTCGGTCTCGCGCCGGTAGCCGGTGTTGAACTGTGGCTGCCCGCAGCACGTCTGGGCGGTGGGGAAGTCCACCTCGACGCCGAGCCGTTCGAGGAGTCTCACCGTCGCGATGCCCGTGGCGGGGAACAACGCGTCATTGACGCAAGTGACGAAGAGTGCGACACGCATGGCCGGAGGATATGCCGACGAAGGTGCAGGCCCTAAAGAAGCCGCTGCAGAACGGACGTGTGACTGCGGTCGGGTTCCTTCGCCGCCGTCAGCAAGGTCAGCGAGCCCTCGGCTGCGAGGGTGCGGAGCCGTTGCAGCGCCTCCGCGGCGGCAGGCTCGGCGAGCTCGGCCTCGTAGCGGCGGCGGAACTCCTCGTACTCCCCGTCCGGCCCGTGGTACCAGCGCCGCAGCTCCGTCGACGGCGTCACGGACTTGGGCCACTCGTCGACGCGGGCGTCCTCCTTGCTCAGGCCACGCGGCCAGAGCCGGTCGACCAGGACCCGCACGCCGTCGTCCGGCGAGGGCGTCTCGTAGACCCTGCGGACCCGGATTTCCCTCTTCCCGCTGCCTCGCTGCATGCCCCCAGGGTCACAGACCGTCGCGCTGCGCGCATGCAGACACGGGCGGACATTCCGCCCGTCCCCTTTCGCCACATCCGGCATGGTTCCGTCCTGTCACGGCGGTACAGGCCGCCTGTCCGCCGGTGTTTGCGCGCTGCCACCTTCGTCTCCTGACTAGCTCCCACCCTCCGAACAACGGCAGCATGGGAGCAACGCGGTATGTGACCGCGTGTGGAGGCGGTGCGCGCTTTGACACGGCAAAACTTTGCGTTCTGCGGGGCTGAGCTGGCCGCTGTCTACGTGCTCACGGAGAGCGGCGACGAGCTGCGGCTGGCCGAAGCCGTGGGTGACCGCGGCGGGACGTACGGACTGCCGGCGTTCATCAACCTCGGCAGCCGCTCCCCCGCCACGGACGCCTACCGTGCGGCCCGCCCCCTGTGGCTGAGCCCGGCGGACCTGTCCGTGTACATGTCGAGCGAGACCATCGGGGGGCACCCCGTCGGTGCCGGAACGCTGCCGCCCAAGTTCTCGCTCGGAGCGCTGCCGCTCGGCCGCGGAGTCGCCAAGATCGGCTGCCTCCTTGTGGCGGGCGAGGTGACCGACGGCTTCGACGCCGACCGCCGCAGCCTGCTGGAGCTGTACGCCGACCAGGTGGCCGCCGGGCTGGAGTCGGCGGGACGCGTGGGCCGCGTGGCGGGGCGGATGGCCCAGCCGCGGTCGCATCTGGGGCCCACACTGGTGCCGCTCCAGGGCGGGGCGTTCACGCTGACGCTCGAAACCGGTGTGATGGACGCGGACGCCCAGGTTCTCGAGTTGCTCGGGATCGCCCCGGAGGACTTCGACGGGCGGGTGGAGACCCTGCTGGCCTGCGCCGTCCCGGACGACATCCCCGCACTGATGTCCGTCGTCGAACCGGGCCGGCTGTCGTCGTCGGGCGAGCAGCTGGCCTTCCGCATCCGCCGCCCCGGCGGTGAGCTGCGCTGGCTGGGCCTGCGCTGCCGTCTGCGGTTCGGCGCCGACGGCACGCCGGAACGGGTGCTCGGTGTGGTCGCCGACGCCGTCTATCTGCGGCCCACCGACCACGAGGTCTCCATCGTGCAGGGGCTGTCCGCGCGGCTGGCCGGAGCGGCGACCGTGCGGGACGTCAGCAGGATGGTGGTCGAAGCCCTGCGCCTGCCGCTGGACGCGAGCCGGATCGCCGTCGCGGAGCTGGAGGCCGACCGGCTCCTGGTCACCGTCCTGGACCCGCCCGAACCGGACGCGTGGCCCG
Source organism: Streptomyces sp. NPDC006283 (assembly GCF_040613325.1). Lineage (NCBI taxonomy): Bacteria > Bacillati > Actinomycetota > Actinomycetes > Kitasatosporales > Streptomycetaceae > Streptomyces > Streptomyces sp. NPDC006283. The sequence goes on from NZ_JBEXRZ010000112.1 coordinate 5,250, forward strand.
AAGTGTGGCAGACCGAATGGCGCTCCGAATGGCCGGACGCGTCGTGCCACGCCCTGCCCACACTGCAGAACGCGCTGCGTGAGGGCCATATGAGCCTGTGGCCTCCGGGTGCCGAGCTCGAGCCCGGTCTCCTCGGCATCGGCCCCGGCGGGCTTGCCGTCCTGCCTCTGCCGGCCGACGGGCGGGTGGTCGGTGTGTGCCTGGTGGGCTGGGACACGGAGCACGAGTTCGCCCCGGAGGAACGGTCGCTGCTGACGGCGGTCGCCGGCCTGGTGGGCAGCGCTCTGAGGCGCGCCCACGCGCTGGACGCGGGGCATGAACTCGCCAGGATGCTCCAGCGCAGCCTCCTCCCCCGCAAGTTGCCGGTACTGCCGGGAGGCATCGCCGTCGCCCGCTATCTGCCGGCGACAGTGGGGCTGGAGGTCGGCGGCGACTGGTACGACGTGATTCCGCTCGCCGACGGGCATGTGGCGCTCGTCATCGGCGACGTGCAGGGCCACAGCGCGGGAGCCGCCACCATCATGGGCCAGATGCGCACGGCGGTGCGGGCCTACGCGGTGGAGGGCCATCCGCCCGACGTGGTGGTGTCCCGTGCCAACCGGCTGCTCGTGGGAATGGAGACGGATCTCTTCGCCACCTGCCTCTACGCGGATCTGGACATGGAGGAAGGCATCGCCCGCTTCGTACGGGCAGGGCATCTGCCGCCGGTGCTGCGTCACCCGGACGGCACGACCGAGGAGCTGGTCGTGGACGGCGGGCCGCCGCTGGGGGTGCTCGCCGAAGCGGAGTTCACCATGACCGAGGCCGGCCTGATCCCCGGGACGCTCGTCACGATGGTGACGGACGGTCTCGTGGAGTCGGCGCACCTTCCCCTGGAGGACGGGATGCGCCGCGTGCGCGAGGTGATGGGCGCCGCCGACCTGTCCGACATCGGACGGGTCGCCGACGAGCTGCTCGGCAGCGCCAACGGGCGGGACGACGACGTGGCCGTGCTTCTCCTGCGCTACGACGGGACGCGTTTCCGTCCCGTACGGACCCACTGGACGGTGTGGCGGCTCCCGAACGCCGTCCTGCACGCCCGCCGGTTCGCCGCGCGCACCCTGCGCTCCTGGGGTCTGGCCGAGGAGAAGGACATGGCCCTGCTGGTGGTGTCCGAACTGGTCACCAACGCCATCGCCCATACGCAGGGGGAGGTGCGCCTGGACCTGACCCTGTCCGCGGACCGCCTGCGGATCGCGGTGAACGACGCCTCGCCCCGCAGCCCGGTGAAACCGGCGAGCGTGGACTGGGAGGCGACCGGCGGCCGCGGATTGCTCATCGTCGAGGCGACGACGGCGGCGTGGGGCTCGGTGCCGCTCGGTGGCGGCAAGCAGGTGTGGGCGGAGATGATCGTGTCGGGCGACGCGGACTGACACGCCCCGGGGTGGTGCCCCGTACGCGTGCAACACCTCCGGCGCGGGGGCCCGTACGCGTGCAACACCTCCGGCGCGGGCGCCCGTACGCGTGCAACGCCTCCGGCGGGGCGGCCTCCGTACGCGGACGGGCCCTGCGCCGTCACGGGCGGTTTCGCACGCGGGGAAGCCGCGCGCTTTCAGGGGAGCGGCTCGCCCCGCGCGGGGAAGCCGCTCGCCCGGTTCGGCCCGCTCCTCAGGGCAGCAGTTCGTCGAGTGCGGCGCGGCCCTTCTCCGCCAGTCGGCGCTCCGCCCATTCCAGGCTCTTCGGCGTGATCTCGCGGCCCGAGGCGAGAACCACGTCCTCCGCGGTCACTTCTCCCTCCGAGCCGGTGTGGAGCCGGCTGTCGGGCGTCACCCTGTCGTCCGGGTTGGCGTCGGCGTTCATGGTGCCTCCGTGCTTGGTTCCGGCTGAGCCATCAGGTGCTCCATCGCAGCGACGGGCACCGCTGGAAAGTTCCACTCGGCGCTCGTCCTGGAAACCTCCGTGACCCGGCTGGGCGAAGGCCTCCGGCCGACGGGCTGCGCCGGATCTGCGGTGTCCCGCAGGACCAGGGGCGCACGGGTGCCCGGGGCGGCTCCGCCGAAACTCGCGAATTCGGGGGCGGCCCGTTGCAGGCCTCCACCCGATGTGACGGACGTCACGGTATACGGAAACCCTGTCCTCAGGTCATCATATGACCCGATCGCTGCACGAACCCCAAGGCCGGGCCACACCCGGACGGCACAGCAAGGCGAGGACGGACATGAACGACGAGGACAGGCCGGCACTGCCGCCCGTGGGCCTGGTGGGTCTAGGAGCCATGGGGCTCGGAATGGCCCGCAGCCTGCGGAACGCGCACTACGACGTCGGCGTGCACGACCGGCGATCGGAGGTGGCCGCGGCCTTCGCCCGCGACGGCGGGGCGGCGTTCGCATCGCCCGGCGAGCTGGCGGCCACGGTGGACGTCCTGGTCGGCGTCGTGGTCAACGCGGCGCAGGTCGAAGCAGTGCTGTTCGGCCCCGACGGGGCCGCCGACCGCCTCCGGCCGGGCGCCGTGTTCGTGATGTGCTCGACGGTGGACCCCGCCTGGTCCGCCGAACTCGAGAAGCGCCTGGCCGAGAAGGGCGTGCTCTACCTGGACGCCCCCATCTCCGGTGGCGCCGCACGGGCGGCGAACGGCGAACTCACCATGATGACGTCGGGCTCCGCCGCCGCGTACGCGCTCGCCGACCCGGTGCTCGAGGCCATGAGCAGCACCGTCTACCGCCTGGGAGACCACGCGGGTCTCGGCTCGAAGGTCAAGATCGTGAACCAGCTGCTCGCGGGCGTGCACATCGCCGCGGCAGCCGAGGCCATGGCGTTGGGCATCAAGGCCGGTGTTCCGGCCGAGGCGCTCTACGAAGTCATCACGCACAGCGCCGGCAACTCGTGGATGTTCGAGAACCGCATGGCCCACGTGCTCGCCGGTGACTACACGCCCCTCTCGGCGGTCGACATCTTCGTCAAGGACCTGGGGCTCGTGCTCGACTCCGCCCGGCCGGAGAAGTTCCCGCTCCCCCTCGCCTCCACCGCCCACCAGATGTTCCTCCAGGCCTCGGCATCCGGCCTGGGGGGCGAGGACGACAGCGCGGTCATCAAGATCTTCCCGGGAGTCGATCTTCCCGAGCAGGCGGGGGTCTGAGATGGGGATCCGACTCGGCTGCATCGCCGACGACTTCACCGGCGCAACGGACCTCGCCAACAATCTGGTCCGCGCGGGCATGCGCGTGGTTCAGCTGATCGACGTGCCGCCCACCGGCACCGACCCGGCGGCGGACGCGGACGCCGTGGTCATCGCCCTCAAGTCACGGACCGTCCCGGCGGCCGAGGCCGTCGAGGCGTCACTGCGGGCACTCGCGTGGCTGCGTTCCGCCAACGCGGAGCAGATCTACTTCAAGTACTGCTCCACCTTCGACTCGACGCCGGCGGGCAACATCGGGCCGGTCACGGAAGCCCTGATGGAGGCCCTGGGCACCGACTTCACCATCGCGACGCCGGCCTTCCCCGACAACGGGCGCACCGTCTTCAAGGGACACCTCTTTGTCGGCGACGTGCTGCTCGGCAACAGCGGTATGCGCCATCACCCGCTCACTCCGATGACGGACTCCGACCTGGTCTCCGTCCTCGGCGCACAGACCTCGCGCACGGTCGGTCTGGTCGACCACACCGTCCTGGCCGGCGGTCCGGAGGCGATCCGGGCCCGCATCGAGGACCTGCGCAAGGAAGGCATCTCGATCGCCATCGCGGACGCCGTCTCCAACGACGACCTCCTGCGCCTGGGTGCCGCGGTCCGGGGGCTGCCCCTGGTGACCGCAGGATCGGGCCTGGCGATCGGCCTGCCCGCCAACTGGGGCTTCGAGCCGTCCCCGGCCGCCGCCCAGCTGCCGCCGGCCGGCGGTCACGCCGCCGTCGTCTCCGGCTCCGTCTCGGTGGCCACGAACGGTCAGGTTCGGGAATTCCTGCGCAGCGGAAGGCCCGCGTTCAGCGTTGACCCGCTCCGGATCGCGGCCGGCGAGGACGTGGCCGGCCAGGCCCTGGCCTTCGCGGACGCGCACCTGGCCGAGGGGCCGGTCCTCGTCTACTCCACCGAGACACCCGACACCGTCCGGACCGTCCAGGGCCGGCTCGGCGCCGCCGAGGCCGGTGAGCTCGTGGAGCGGACCCTGGCCCGCGTCGCACAGGGGCTCGTGGAGCGCGGCGTCCGCCGGCTCGTCGTCGCGGGCGGCGAGACCTCGGGCGCTGTCGTCCAGGCGCTCGGCCTCACCGGCCTGCGGATCGGACCGCAGATCGACCCGGGCGTGCCCTGGTGCGCGGCGGCCCTGCCCGACGGGGAGACGCTGCACGTGACGCTGAAGTCCGGCAACTTCGGTGGTCCCGACTTCTTCACCGCCGCGTTGGACCTGCTGGACCGGGAGGCGCCGTGACCCGGCCCGCAAGCGCTGCCGTCGACGAGGCACGCGCCGAGATCGTCCGCGTGGGCACGAGCCTGTTCGCCAGGGGCTACGTCCACGCCAGCGCCGGCAACATCAGCGCCAGGGTGGGCGACGGCCACCTCATCACGCCCACCGACGCCGCTCTCGGTTTCCTCGAACCCGAGCGCCTCGCGCTGGTCGACGCCGGTGGCGAGCAGATCGCCGGCGACCGGGCCAGCAAGACCCTCACGCTTCACCGGCGCATCTACGAGGCCGACCCCACGGCCCGGTTCGTCGTCCACACCCACTCCACGCACCTGGTCGCACTCACGCTGGCCGGAGTGTGGAGCGAGGACGACGTGCTCCCGCCCATCACCCCCTACTACGTGATGAAGGTCGGGCACGTTCCGCTCGTCCCCTACCACCGGCCCGGCGACCCGCGTGTGGCCGACCTGGTGACCGCCCGCATCGCCGACCGCGCGGCGAGCGGCACACCGATCAGGGCCGTGCTGCTCGACCGCCTCGGCCCCGTGGTGTGGGGCCCGGACGCCGCCACCGCTCTCGCCGTCCTCGAAGAACTCGAGGAGACGGCACGTCTCTGGCTCCTGACCGACCGCCGCCCGGAGCCCCTCCCCACCCATGCGCTCGGCGAACTGAGGTCCGTGTTCGACGCCGCGTGGTGATCATCCCCGTCCCTGTCGGAGAATCCCCCGAGCCGCACGAAGGATTCCGCATGTCTGTGCCCACAACGACTGACGAGGCCCCCGACCTCGCCCGCGAGAACGCCGTCTTCCGCAAAGTCGTACGACGCATCGTCCCCTTCCTCATACTCTGCTACGTCTTCTCCTACCTCGACCGGGTCAACGTCGGCTTCGCGAAGCTGCAGATGTCCGACGACCTGGGCCTCAGCGAGGCGGCGTACGGCCTCGGTGCCGGCCTCTTCTTCATCGGGTACTTCCTCTTCGAGGTCCCCTCGAACCTGATGCTGCAGCGCATCGGCGCCCGCACCTGGATCGCCCGGATCATGATCACCTGGGGCCTGGTCTCGGCGTCGTTCATGTTCGTCACCAATGAGGCGACGTTCTACGTGCTGCGGTTCCTCCTCGGCGCCGCGGAGGCGGGGTTCTACCCGGGCGTGATCCTCTACTGCACCTACTGGTTCCCCTCGCACCGCCGTGCCCGGGTGATCGCGATGTTCATGTCCGCCATTCCCGTGGCGGGCATCTTCGGCAACCCGCTCTCCGGCTGGATCATGGACCGGTTCCAGGGGGTGAACGGCTGGCAGGGCTGGCAGTGGATGTTCCTGCTCGAGGCGATCCCCGCGCTCGCCATCGGTGTCGCCACGCTGTTCTACCTCGACGACGGCGTGCGCAGCGCGAAGTGGCTCACCGACGACGAGAAGGCCGTCGTCGAGCGTGCGATCGCCGACGACGCCGCGCACCGGACGGTGCACGGCCGGGTCTGGGACGCCTTCCGCGACCCCAAGGTGTGGCTGATGTGCCTCATCTACTTCTGCTTCGTGATGGGCCAGTACGCCCTGACCTTCTGGATGCCCACCTTCGTCGAGTCCACCGGGATCGAGGGCAACCTCGCGATCGGTGTCCTCAGCGCCGTGCCGTTCCTTGCCGCCCTCATCGCGATGAACCTCTTCGGACGTTCGGCGGACAAGCGCCGGGAGCGCCGCTGGCACCTGGTCGTCCCGAGCCTCATGGGCGCCGTCGGGTTCTCGCTGGCCGCCGTCTCGACCGGGTCGACCGCGCTGTCCCTGGCCGCGCTGTCCTTCGCCGCGGCCGGTGTCCTGACCTGCGCCCCGCTGTTCTGGTCGCTCCCCACCGCGTTCCTCGGCGGCGCCGCCGCCGCGGCCGGTCTCGCGGCGATCAACTCGGTGGGCAACCTCGCCGGCTTCGTCAGCCCGTACATGATCGGCGCGCTGAAGGACGCCACCGGCTCGACGTCGCTTCCCATGTACGTCCTGGCGTTCAGCCTGGTCGTCGGCGCCGGCGCGGTGCTCACCACCAAGAAGCAGGTCGTCAACCGCTGACCCCGGCCCGGTGCCGGGCCCGTCCACCGGGCCCGGCACCGGTGTCGAACACAGGAGCAAGCATGCCGAGGTTCGCCGCGAACCTGTCCATGATGTACACCGAACACGACTTCCTCGACCGCTTCACCGCAGCGGCGGCGGACGGCTTCGAGGCCGTCGAGTACCTCTTCCCCTACGCGTACGACGCCACCGAGCTGCGCCGCCGGCTCGACGACCACGGCCTGAAGCAGGTGCTCTTCAACGCACCGCCCGGGTCGTGGGAGTCCGGAGAGCGCGGCATCGCGGCACTGCCCGGACGCGAGGCGGAGGTCCGCTCCGGGATCGGCCGGGCCCTCGAGTACGCCGCGGCGCTGAGCTGTCCGCGGGTCCACGTCATGGCAGGGCTGGTGCCGCCGGACGCGAGGCCCACGGAGCTCGCCGAGCACCGCGACACCTATCTGGCCAACCTCGCCCACGCCGCGGAGCAGGCCGCCGCGGTGGGCGTCGAGATCCTGATCGAGCCCATCAACGGCCGTGACATGCCGGGGTACTTCCTGAACCGGCAGACCGAGGCCCACGCCGTGGTGCAGGAGGTGGGCGCCCCGAATCTCAAGGTGCAACTCGACCTCTACCACTGCCAGATCGTCGAGGGCGACCTCACCGTCACCCTGCGACGCGACCTGCCGACAGGCCGCGTCGGCCACCTGCAGATCGCGGGCGTGCCCGACCGCCACGAGCCCGACCAGGGCGAACTCGACGTCCGCCATCTGTTCGACGTCGTCGACGACGTGGGCTTCGACGGATGGATCGGCTGCGAGTACCGCCCCCGCGCCGGCACGAGCGAGGGTCTCGGCTGGCTCGACAACTACCGAGGAGACAACGCATGAGGATCGTCATCACGGGTGGCTTCGGCTTCCTGGGGCGGCAGGTGGCCGACGCCCTGCTCACGACACGGACTTTCCGTGGCGCACCGATCGACCGGCTGGTGCTCGCCGACCGCTACGTGCAGGCCGATACGAAGGCGGCGACCGACCCGCTGGTGGACGTCGTACAGGGCGACCTGGCCGACCGCCTCGACGAGGTGTTCGCGAAGCCGGTGGACGTGCTGATCCACCTCGCCTCCGCGGTCTCGGCCGAGTGCGAGGCCGACTTCGACCTCGGCATGAGCGCCAACCTGGACACGACACGGGCACTGCTCGAAGCCGCCCGGGCCCAGTCGGCGGCAGGCGGGCCGACGCCGCTGGTGGTGTTCTCCAGCAGCGTCGCCGTCTACGGCTCCGACCCTGCGCTGCCCCTGCCACCGGTGGTCAGCGAGTCGACCCTGCCCACGCCGCGGTCCAGTTACGGGGCTCAGAAGCTGGTCTGCGAGCAACTCGTCGCCGAGTACACCCGCCGCGGCTTCATCGACGGACGCGTCACCCGCCTGATGACCGTGTCGGTACGGCCGGGCAAGCCGAACGCGGCCGCCTCCGGCTTCCTGTCCGGCATCATCCGCGAGCCCCTCGCGGGCATCTCCGCGACCTGCCCGGTCCGACCCGACCTGCGGGTGGCCCTGGCCTCCCCGCGGCGCACGGTCGACGGAATCCTCCGCGTCGCCGAGGCCGATCGCGGCGAGGGGCCGGGCCGGCTGATGGGCGGCGTACCGGTCAACCTGCCGGCCCTGACGGTCACGGTCGCCGAGATGCTGGCCACGCTGCGGCGGCTGGCCGGCGATGCCGTCGCCGACCTGGTGACGATCGCACCCGATCAGGCCGTCGAGGCCATCGTGGGCTCCTGGCCCGCCGTCTTCGACAACGCACGCGCCACCGCACTCGGCTTGGAGCCCGATCCGGACTTCGAAGCGGTGGTGCGGGACTACATGGAAGACCACGCTGACGCGGTCGAGTTCGGCACGCGCCTCGCCGCCCGGCCGGGCCGATAGACTGAAGACCATGTTTTCCAAGGTGAGCGGTCCGGTGCGGCTCGCGGATCGGGTCGCCGCGCTGCTCTCGGAGGAGATCGAGTCCGGACGGCTGGCCGAGGGTGACAAGCTGCCGACCGAGGTCGCGCTGGTCAAGCAGCTGGGCGTCAGCCGCACCGTCGTGCGGGAGGCCGTCTCGAGGCTCCGCAACGCGGGCCTGGTCGAAGCGCGCCAGGGCCTCGGCGTGTTCGTCATGCCCCGGCGCACCCGGCCGCTCGACCTCGAGGCCGAGGCGGCCGACGGCACCAAGGCCAAGGTGCTGCAGATCGTGGAGGTACGCCGCGCCATGGAGGGCGAGGCGGCCTCCCTCGCCGCCGCCCGCGCCACCCCGGCCGACCTCGCCCGGATGCGTCAGGCCCTGACCGCGATCGACCAGGCGGTCGCGGCCGGCGGCGACGGCGTCGACGAGGATCTCGCGTTCCACAGGTCCATCGCCGAGTCGACCGGCAACCCTGTGATGGTCTCGACGGTGCGGTACCTCGGCGAGGTGCTGCGCAGCGGCATCCGCGTCACGCGCGCGAACGAGGCCCGGCGGGACGACTTCTTCGAGGCGGTCCGGCAGGAGCACCACACCATACTGGCCGCCATCGAGGCCGGCGACGCCCAGACGGCACGCGCCGCCGCCCGCCGCCACCTGAAGCACGCGGCCTCTCGGCTCCAGGACGCGGACGAGGGATTCTGGACCGAGGCCGAGGACCTCGACGTCGATCTCGACACCGGCCCCTGACGCGGGACGACCGGCGCGGGAGGTCGGCGCCGCACCCGACGGGACGTCCCGCGCGTGGGAAAGCCGCAAAGGCACGACAGCGGTGCGGTGAACGCTCCGCTCCCGTGCCCTTTGGCGTCGTTCGGGCTGTCTCGACCTGCCGGCCCCAGCGGCTGCCGCACTGGCCCGCAAACGATCGAGGGCCGTTTCAGATGCTCTGAAACGGCCCTCGGTCTACGACTCTCTCGAGTCGGGACGACAGGATTTGAACCTGCGACCCCTTGACCCCCAGTCAAGTGCGCTACCAAGCTGCGCCACGTCCCGGTGCCCGTCTGACCTGGGGTTTCCCCCCGCCGAACGGACATGAGAACAATACCGCACTCCGGCCACTGGTCACGAACCCGTATTCCACAACCCGCCGCGCTTGACCTCAAGTCAACTTGAGGTTGCACGGTGGGCGGCATGACGAACACGGCTTCCACCTCCGTATCCGGCGCCTCGGCTCCCGGCCCCCGGGCGTTCGGCTTCGACGACCTCGACCGGCTGATGGCCCTGATGACGGGCGACGAGAAGCACGGGCCGGCCGCCACTTCCACGCTCGACGCACTCTGGGTCCTCTACGACCGCGTCCTGCGCGTGTCGCCGGAGACCGCCGACGACCCCGGACGCGACCGGTTCCTGCTGTCCAAGGGGCACGGCCCCATGGCCTACTACGCCGTGCTCGCCGCCAAGGGCTTCGTGCCCGTGGAGTGGCTGCCCGGCTTCGGCTCCTACGACTCCCCCCTCGGCCACCATCCGGACCGGGTTCTCGTGCCCGGGGCGGAGATCGGCAGCGGGTCGCTCGGGCACGGGCTTCCGCTGGCGGTGGGCACTGCCCTCGGGTTGCGCGCACAGGGGCTGACCGACCCACGGGTCTGGGTCCTCATCGGCGACGCCGAGCTGGACGAGGGCAGCAACCACGAGGCCATCGCCTACGCGGGTCCCGCCGGGCTCGAGCAGCTCCACACGCTCGTCATCGACAACTCGTCCGCCACGCACGGCTGGCCCGGCGGGATCGCGTCGCGGTTCGAGGCCGCCGGCTGGTTGGCCCGGACCGTCGACGGCCGCGACCAGGAAGCGCTGTTCGCCGCCTTCACGGCACCGCATCCGGGCAGGCCGAGGGCGGTCGTCGCCCGCGTCGAACCCAAGAACGCCTGATCACGTACGTCACCGCCGAGAGGACTGTCGACCATGGACACCATGCGTGACCGCTTCATCGCCACCACCACCCGCCTTCTGGACGAGGACCCGCGCCTTGCCCTCGTACTCGCGGAGATCAGCGTTGCGGGGTTCGAGGAGGCGCAGCGGCGTCATCCGGACCGGGTGATCAACGTCGGCATCCGGGAGCAGCTGCTGATCGGCGCCGGCGGCGGTATCGCGCTCACCGGGATGCGGCCGATCATGCACACCTTCGCGAGCTTCCTCGTCGAGCGGCCGTTCGAGCAGGTGAAGCTGGACTTCGGACATCAGGGCACCGGCGGGGTGCTGGTCAGCGCCGGAGCGTCCTACGACTGGCCCGCGGGCGGCTTCACGCACATGGCGCCGGGTGACGTGGCGCTCCTGGACACCCTGGACGGGTGGACGGTCCATGTCCCCGGCCACCCGGACGAGGCCGGGGCGCTGCTGCGGAGCGCCGCCGCGGGTGACGACCGCGTGTATGTGCGTCTGTCACTGCAGAGCAACGCCGAGGCGAGGCCGACCGCGGGCGGCCGCTTTCTTGCCGTGCGCGAGGGCCGCGGCCCGGTCGTGATCGCCGTCGGGCCCATGCTGGACAACGTCCTCGCCGCGACGGAGGGCCTGGACGTCACCGTGCTGTACGCGACGACGGTGCGCCCCTTCGACGACGAGACCGTCCGGCGGGCGGCGGGCGACCGGGCCGATGTGGTGATCGTAGAGCCCTACCTCGCGGGCACCTCGACGTCGGCTGCGAACGACGCCCTCGCGGACGTGCCGCACCGGGTGCTGGGCCTCGGGGTGTCCCGACGCGAGCTGCGCCGATACGGCACGATCAACGAGCACCTGACCGCGCACGGACTGGATCCCAAGTCCCTGCGCGACCGCATCTCGGCATTCATGTGACGGCGGGGGCGGGCCCTTCGGTCACTTCCGCAGCTCCGGGGCGGGGCCCATGACGATGACCGGCCGCTTGTCCGGGTCGAGCGCGCGCAGCAGCTCGCGCATCCGGTCCTTCGCCAGGGAAACGCACCCCTGGGTGGGACCTTCGTGGTCCACGTGGACCCACAGCCCATTGCCCTTCTCAGGTCCGAGCGGTCGCTCCTTGTCCAGCGGAGAGGTACCCGACACCCGGTTGTAGTCGATGGCGACCACGTAGTCGAAGGAGCCCTCGAGGGGCTCGCCGAGGAAGCCGGTGCCCGAGGCCACGAACTCCTCGTCCTCGTCGTACGGCAGCCGGGTGCCCGGATCGGGTGAGCGTCCGCCCGCGTCGCCCAGGCCATAGACGCCGATGGGGGTGCGCAGGTCGCCGGCGTAGTGGTCGTCGGTCCAGCCGCGCACGCCGTTGTGCGCGGGCCAGGGGCCGGCGACGGCACGCCATGACCCGCCCGCCGTCCGTTCGTGGAGCACCGCTGTGGCGACGTTGGTGTCCGACGTCTCCCCGGTCACGACGAGCGCCTGGAGCGTTGCGTCCGGGATCCTGGAACGGAATTCGGGCCCGAGGCCCGGGATGTGACTGGCCGGCAGTTTTCGCGGGACGGGGCCGGGGCGCCCGGTGGGGCCGCCCTGGGCCTTCGCGCCCGGCTCCGGAGCGGGTGGCGGCTCCGTGCAGCCGGTGAGCAGCAGTGCGACACAAGCAGTTGCGGCGAGGGTGTTCGCGGCGCGTCTGGTGGCGGGCATGAGGCAGGTCCTCCCGGCGTCGTGGAACGGCCCGGCAATGCGTACCCGGTCCGGGTGCGGAAGCGGTTGCCCCGGCCCCTCACTCACCCGACCGAGGCATGAGCCGCGCGTCCATCCGGCCCGGCCGCGCCCTGCGGACGGTCCGGGCCACCGGGCGGACGGTCCAACCGCGCCGAGCACACCGTCCGGGCCGCCCCGACGGCAGCGCCCCACCCCCGGCGTCGCACCGTCCTGTCCGCCGGCCGCAGCGCCTGACCGCCCGTCAGGCCGATGCCTCACCGCTTCGGAGGAGCCAGTTCCGGATGGGCGTCCAGCAGTTTCCGAGGGGCCGCCTGGCGCCACGAGTCGAGCAGAACGGCGTACAGCTCGTCGTCGTCCTCCAGCGCCGAGAGCCGCACCCGCATCCATGCGTAGTGGTCGTCGTGCCCCTCACGCAGGAAGAACTTGTCGGGCTCGGCCGCGATCAGCTCCTCCCGGTCCTCCTGCGGGCACTTCACCCCCATGACGCGGTCGTCGTCGTCCAGAGACGCGAAGATCCGCCCTCCTTCGGCCAACCGGAAGGTGGGCATCCCCCACGCGAGCTTCTCGATCGCTCCGGGCAGCCCGAGCGCGATCCTGCGTACGTCGTCGGCAGTGGCCATGGCACAACCGTACGACCAGGCACCGACAGGGCCTCAACTACCGCGCCACACTGCGCGCTTCCGACCCATTGACCCCCCGCGACGCCGGAACCTACGCTGTGCGGCGTATTCAGAAAGCGCTTTCTAATCCCGCAGGCCCTACCAGCACCCGGGAGCGCCATGAGTGGCCATCACCTCGGACGGCAACGACGGCCCAGAGCCCTTCGCACCGCACTCTCACCCGTCTCCGTCATCACCGCACTACTGGCGCTGCTCCTCGGCCTCGGGGTGGCCCTGTCACCCCGCGCCGAAGCAGCGCCCTATCGCGTACTGGTCTTCTCCAAGGTCACCAACTTCACCCACGACTCGATAACCGCCGGCGTCGAGGCCGTCAAGAAGCTCGGCAGCGAGAACGGCTTCGAGGTCGAGGCCACCGACGACGCCTCGGTCTTCACCGACGAGAACCTCGCCCGATTCCAGGCGATCGTCTTCAACAACACCAACTCCACCCCGGAGAGCGGCGATCTGCTCGACGCGGCGCAGCGAGCCGCCCTGCAGAAGTACATCCGGGGCGGCGGCGGCTGGGTCGGTCTGCACGCCGCGTCGGCGAGCGAGCGGGACTGGCCCTGGTACGAAGGCCTGGTCGGCGCCATCTTCGACAAGCACCCGGCCGTGCAGACGGGCCGGATCAAGGTGCTCGACCGGTCCCACCCCTCCACCGAAGGCCTTCCCGAGCTCTGGGAGCGCACCGAGGAGTGGTACAACTGGCGCACCAACCCGACCGGCAAGGTGCACACCCTCGCCCAGATCAAGGTGCGGGACGGCATCACCGGCCTCGACGAGGGCGTCGACCACCCGTGGTCCTGGTGCCAGAACTACGACGGCGGGCGCAGCTGGTTCACGGCGGGCGGCCACGCCAAGTCCGCGTTCCAGGAGCCGGACTTTCTGGAGCATCTGCTCGGCGGCATCCAGTGGGCCGCCGGCAACAAGCCCGGTGACTGCACGGCGACCAAGACCGGCGCCTTCCAGCGCACCCCTCTGGCCACCAGCGATCTCGCCGATCCCTTCGAGCTGGCCGTCGCGCCCGACCGACGGGTCTTCTTCATCCAGCGCACCGGCAAGGTCAAGGTCATCGACCAGCAGACGCTGAAGGTGACGACCGCGCTCGACTTCGCGTACACCCCGGAGATGACGAGCCAGTCCGACGGCCTGCTCGGGCTCGCGCTCGACCCCGGCTTCGCCGAGAACAACTGGCTCTATCTGCTGAACTCCGACAAGACCGAGAAGCGCCTGAACCTCTCCCGGTTCACGGTCACCGGCAACACCATCGACCCCGCGTCCGAGAAGCGGCTGCTGACGATCCCGACCCTGCGCGGGGAGGGCAGGGCCAACTCGCACATGGCCGGCTCACTCGCGTTCGACAAGGACGGCGACCTGTACGCCGCGATCGGCGACAACACCGACCCGTTCGCGTCCGACGGTTTCACGCCGATCGACGAGGGCGAGGGGCGTCGCGCCTGGGACGCTCAGGGCACCTCGGGCAACACGAACGATCTGCGCGGCAAGATCCTGCGCATCACGCCCAAGGACGACGGCACGTACTCCGTGCCCGAGGGGAACCTCTTCGCGCCCGGCACCGAGAAGACACGTGCCGAGATCTACGCGATGGGCATGCGCAACCCGTTCCGTATCACCACCGACCCGGTCAGCGGCGCCCTGATGGTCGCCGACTACGGCCCCGACGCCCGCGCCGCCAAGCCGGACCGCGGCCCTGAAGGCACGGTCGAGTACATGCGGATCACCAAAGCGGGCAACTTCGGCTGGCCCTACTGCGTGGGGAACAACATCCCCTTCAACGACTACAACTTCCAGACGAAGACCTCGGGCCCCAAGTTCGACTGCGCGAAGCTCGTCAACGACTCGCCGAACAACACGGGTCTGACCGAGCTGCCGGCGGCCCAGCCGGCGACGGTCTGGTACGCGTACTCGGCGTCCGAGCAGTTCCCCGAGCTCGGCACCGGCGGTGGCGGCCCGATGGGCGGCCCTGTCTACGACTTCGACCCGGACAACACCTACCTGGGCAAGTTCCCGAAGGCCTTCGAAGGGAAGTGGTTCAACTACGAGCTGACCCGCAAGTGGTTCAAGACCTTCTCCTTCCAACAACAGGACCAGACCTTCACCAACCCGCGCTTCCAGCCGGCGAAGGCGGGCGACCTGCACTCGATCAACACCGTCTTCGGCGACATGTCGTGGAACCAGCCCTTCGACGCCGACTTCGGCCCTGACGGCGCGATGTACGTCATCGACTTCGGTCTCGGCAGCGGCACCGGCCGCGGCGGCAGCAACGAAGGCTCCGGGATCTACCGGATCGACTACGTCGGCGACAACCGGCTGCCCGACGCCAAGGCCACGGCCACACCGGACAGCGGTTCCGTGCCGCTGACCGTGTCGTTCTCCAGTGCGGGCTCCGGGCTGCCCGGCGACAAGCCGGTCACCTACGCCTGGGACTTCGACGGCAACGGCACCACCGACTCGACGGAGGCGAACCCGAGCCATGTGTACCGGGAGAAGGGCCGCTTCACCGCCCGGCTCACCGTCACCGGGCCCGGAGGACTGACGGGCCTGGCCGTCCAGGACATCACCGTCGGCAACACCCGGCCGCAGGTCACCATCCAGCAGCCGCCCAACGGCGGCATGTTCAGCTTCGGCGACACCATCCCCTTCACGGTGAAGGTCAAGGACAAGGAGGACGGCCGCAGAATCGACTGCTCACGCGTCGTCGTCCAGTCGCAGCTCGGGCACGACTCCCATCTGCACCCGCTGGACAACTACACCGGCTGCACGGGCGAGATCGCGACCGATGCCGGTGACAGCCACGGTCCCGGCCAGAACCTCTACTACGGCATCACGGCGCAGTACGAGGACAAGGCGGCACCGGGCGTACCCGCGTTGACCGGTTCCACCTCGCTGACACTGCGCACGACGTACCGCGAGGCCGAGCACATGACGTCGACCGGCGGTGCGCACGACGGCGTGGTGGTGGGCAGCCGCAGCGACGCCTCCGGCGGCAAGCGGCTCACCGAGATCGAGGACGGCGACTGGATCGGCTTCGACCCGGTCGCCCTCAAGGGAATCGACTCCGTGACCGTGGGCGCGGCCTCCGGCGGTATCGGCGGCACCGTCGAGTTCCGCGCAGGATCGCCCACGGGCCAGCTGCTCGGCAAGGTGACCGTCCCGAGTACCGGCGGCTGGGGCAACGTCGTCTCCCCGACGACACCACTACTGGACCCGGGCGGGACGACCAAGCTGTACGCGGTCTTCACCAACCCCGAGTGGTCGGCCGACAAGCCCGACCTGTTCGCCGTGGACTGGCTGCACTTCAACGGGGCCGGTGTGGAGAAGCGCCAGGGAGCCCGGGTCAAGATCACGGCCACACCCGCGACCGGCACCGCGCCGCTCACCGTGCAACTGGCCGGGAAAGTCACACTGCCCGAGGGGCGGACAGCCGCCTCGTACCACTGGGACTTCGGCGACAACAGCAGGCCGGCCGGTGAGGAGCAGGCGACCGCCACCCACACCTACGGCCGCGCCGGCACCTACGCCGCGCACCTCACGGTCACCGACGACAAGGGTGACACGACCACCAACTTTGTCCGCATCAATGTCAGTTGAGGAAGGAGTTCCGATGAACGGCACCAGACGGGCGTTCCTCGGCAAGGCTCTCGGCGTCGCCGCGGCGGCCACCGGCGTCATGGCGACGGGCTCGCACGCGTACGCCTCGAACACGCATGCCTCGAACGTCACGGAGACGGCCGCGGAGGCGGCGCGGCGCTGCCGTCGCATC
This sequence comes from Streptomyces sp. NPDC006283, assembly GCF_040613325.1. NCBI lineage: Bacteria > Bacillati > Actinomycetota > Actinomycetes > Kitasatosporales > Streptomycetaceae > Streptomyces > Streptomyces sp. NPDC006283. The sequence goes on from NZ_JBEXRZ010000112.1 coordinate 21,677, forward strand.
CCGCCGTCCGGGATCGGCATGCACCTCTACACCATGCGTGCCCCACTGGCGGCGGACTTCAAGGGCACGCTCGCCCGCCTCGCACAGATCGGTTACGCGACCGTCGGTGTGAGCGGCCGGCACGGCAACAGCGCAGCCGCCATCCGCTCCATGCTCGACGAGACGCGCCTACGGGCCGTCCTGGAGCACGTCGGCTACGACATCGTGCGGGGCAGCGGTCTGCCGCAGGCCCTCGAGGACATCCGTACCCTCGGCGCCCGGTGGATCGTGGTGCCCAGCCTGCCCGGGTCCATGCACACCCCGGCCGGATTCCGCGAGGCCGCCCGGGAGTTCAACAAGGCCGGTCTCGCCGCGCGCAAGGCAGGTCTCGGACCGCTGCTGTTCCACAACCACGGCGCGGACCACCAGGTCGTGGACGGCGAGAACCTGTACGACATCCTGCTGCGGGAGACCGACCCCGATCTGGTGGGCTTCGAGCTGGACGTCTACTGGGCGGCGAAGGGCGGCGGCAGCGACCCGCAGGACCTGTTCGTGGAGCATCGCCGCCGGTTCCCCGCACTGCACGTCAAGGACATGGCCCCGGGCGGCGGTTTCGCCGACGTCGGCTCCGGTGTCCTGGACTTCGCCACGATGTTCGACACGGCGCGCAGCGGCGGTGTGAAGCAGTGGCTGGTGGAGCACGACGCGCCGGCGGACCCGTTCGCCACGGCGCAGAACAGCTACACGTACCTGGCGAACCTCAGGTACTGACCGGGGTACGCCAAGGAGCCCTGCACCACCCCCGGCCGACCCGCCACCAGGTGTAGGGGCGGGCGATGATCGCGAGGACCCACATCGCGAT
>NZ_JBEXRZ010000113.1:0-22225 GCF_040613325.1 Streptomyces sp. NPDC006283
ACTTTTTTTTTTTGTGTTACGGGAGTACTGAGTTGTGCTCTTCCGATATTGAAGTCCCCGCCGCCCCCCGCCCCCCGGCGCGGGCCTTCGTCGTGTCCGGAAGCGTGTCGGGAAGCGTGTCCGGAAGCCAAGGGCCCCGTCGGCGCGGGCCTTCGTCGCGTCCGGCCGTCTTGACGGCGGCATCCGGCGCGGGTACCCACTCAGTAGGGGACGGCACACACCTGGAGGTGACGTGCATGGCGGCATCCACGGCGAGGCGCTACGAGACCCGGGCGCTGCTGCGCGCCCACCTGTCGGCCGCGTCCGGTTACCGGCACCTCACGAGAAGCTGCCCCATCTGCCATCGCCTCCTGCGCCTCGCCATGGAGCGTCCCGAGAACGAGCCGCCGCAGGCCGAGGACAAAGGCCCCACCGAGGAGTGACCAACGGCCGTGCCACCGGGGCTCCTTGCGTGACAGGCTGGAGTTTGACAAGAGGCATGCGGTGTGACGGGTGTCACCGAACGGGTTTTCAGAACGCCACCGTTTAACCCCTCCCTACAACCAGTGGATTTAATATGTGCCATTGCACTCCCCCGGGAGGGCCGGCACAGGCCACCACAAGCTCCCTCAACCCACCCCTCGGGGCACAAAAAAAATCGCGCTGGACCCGGCGGAGTCCAGCGCGATCGACGACGAGGGTCTGTTGGGGCAGAACACCGTCATGTAGAGCTATGGGTGGGCTTGTCCGAGGTGGGGGCCCCGGCATCGCCCGGTGTTACGGGGTGTTTCAGGCCTCGCTGCGCTGCTGCGGAATACCCGCAAGCAGTGCGCGGACCTCTGCCTCGCGGTACCGGCGATGTCCTCCGAGCGTGCGGATGGACGTGAGCTTGCCAGCCTTGGCCCAGCGCGTGACCGTCTTCGGGTCCACGCGGAACATGGTGGCGACCTCAGCCGGGGTCAGCAGCGGCTCGGCATCAGGGGTGCGAGCGGTCATGAGCGGCCTCCTCGGGAGAACCGAACCTTCTCGGTTCATTCCTCTAAATTCTGCACCTTGACCCGCGTTGCCCGAAATGGCGGACGCGGGCCGAGTCGGTTATAGGACGAACGGCTTGTCCTCGGCACTACAACTACACCATCTGTCCAGCGACGTCGGCCAAACCGATGGAATTGCCCTCTCAGGTGTTCATCAGCGGCCGAAGCCCGATGGACCATGCCATAACGGACAGTCACGTCACAGTAACGATCAGTCACAGAGCGATCAGGAGTCGTCAGACCCCCCATAGAGTGCAATGCTGAGCATTCCGCCCGTAAGTGAGCGGAAGGAACCCTCCCCGGACTCCTTGTCCTATTTTGACACGAGGGTAGGCGATGGGCGCAAGGGCGCGGTTAGTGCGGTCCGTCACGCTTGAGGCAAGTGCCCGGATCGGGACCTACGTCCTGTACACAGCGGGGCTCGGACAACGAAGTCGGCCTTCAGTTGGCGAACTGACGGTCCCTGACGGACCGCCAGCGCTCGGTCAGCCGCGCGTACGCCTCCGCCGCCGCCTCGCCGTCGCCGGCCCGCAGCGCCGCGATCCCCTCCGTGACATCGGCCGCCGACCGGTCGTCCGCGAGCTGCTCACCGGACAGCGCGTGCACGAGGCCGCCGTAGTCGAGCTCGACGAGCGAGCGGGGGTGGAACTCCTCCAGCCAGCGCCCCACGTCCACGAGTCCCTCGGTCAGCGGACCTTCGTCGATCGTCTCCCTCAGGGTCCGCAGCGCGCGGGCCAGCCTCCGGCGCGCCTGGACCATCGGCGTCCGGTAGCGCAGAAGGGGCGCGGCCGGCCCGGCCGCCTCGTATTCGCGTTCCTCGTCGGCGAAGAGCGTGAACCAGCCCACCGGCACCCCCCAGACCGCGGTCCTGATCCACGGACGCGCGTCGGGGTTGCCGAGCCGCCACTGCTCGAAGTCCGCCGCCGCCTGCCCCCGGACGACCGGCGGCAGCACCGCGTCCAGCAGTGGCTCCGGCAGCTGGTCCGCGAGCTCCTCCAGGGCGAGCCAGCCGCGCAGCCGGGTCCGCCAGGGGCAGACGCACACCACGCCGTCGACCTCGACGACAAAGGCGTCGGCGCTCTCGTGGACCGGGACCGGAACGGGCGGTGTGGGCAGCAAGTCCGCCAGGGACCGGCGCAGTTCGTCCTGTGCGGTCGGCGTGGCCTCCCTGCGTGCGTAGCGGGCCCAGTGGCCGCGCTCGGGCTCGGGAAAGGCCGCCAGCGGCTCGTAGATCCGCAGATAGGCGGCGTACGGGACAAGAACCGAGGACAGCGCTGGCATGCCGCAAATCCTTCCACGCCGGTACTCCGGGAGAGGGTGATCCTCGGCACTGGGTCGGATCTACGCACGCGTAGGACTTACTCTCTTGCCCAACTGGACCTTCCCCACCCACAGGAAGGCCCGCACCCGCCGCTTCGTACTTGGGAGTCACCACCGTGACCGATGTGACCGACGGCGTCCTGCACACCCTGTTCCGATCGGAGCAGGGCGGCCACGAGCAAGTCGTGCTGTGCCAGGACCGCGCCAGTGGCCTGAAGGCCGTCATCGCCATCCACTCCACCGCTCTGGGCCCGGCCCTCGGCGGCACCCGCTTCTACCCGTACGCCTCCGAGGAAGAGGCCGTCGCCGACGCGCTGAACCTCTCCCGGGGCATGTCGTACAAGAACGCCCTGGCCGGTCTCGACCACGGCGGCGGCAAGGCCGTGATCATCGGTGACCCGGAGCAGATCAAGTCCGAGGAACTGCTCCTGGCCTACGGCCGTTTCGTGGACTCGCTCGGCGGCCGCTACGTGACCGCTTGCGATGTCGGCACCTATGTGGTCGACATGGACGTCGTCGCGCGCGAGAGCCGCTGGGTCACCGGCCGCTCCCCCGAGAACGGCGGCGCCGGCGACTCGTCCGTCCTGACCGCCTACGGCGTCTTCCAGGGCATGCGGGCCTCGGCCCAGCACGTCTGGGGCGACCCGACGCTGCGCGGCCGCAAGGTCGGCGTCGCCGGCGTCGGCAAGGTCGGCCACCACCTGGTCGAGCACCTGCTCTCCGACGGCGCCGAGGTGCTCGTCACGGACGTCCGCGAGGAGTCCGTGCGCCGCATCCTCGACAAGCACCCGCAGGTCACCGCTGTCGCCGACACCGCGGCCCTGATCCGCACCGAGGGCCTGGACATCTACGCCCCCTGTGCGCTCGGCGGCGCGCTGAGCGACGCGACCGTGCCCGTGCTGACCGCCAAGGTGGTCTGCGGCGCGGCCAACAACCAGCTCGCGCACCCGGGCGTCGAGAAGGACCTCGCGGACCGCGGGATTCTCTACGCCCCCGACTACGTGGTGAACGCCGGCGGTGTGATCCAGGTCGCGGACGAGCTGCACGGCTTCGACTTCGACCGCTGCAAGGCCAAGGCGTCCAAGATCTTCGACACCACGCTGGCAATATTCGCACGTGCGAAGGAAGACGGGATTCCGCCGGCCGCCGCGGCCGACCGCATCGCCGAGCAGCGCATGGCGGAGGCCCGTCGCCGCCGGCCGTGACCGCCCCGGCCCGCCGACCTCGGGGAGACAAGACTCACCCCGGTCGGCGGGTCGACCGCCAGGAAGAGGTTAAAATCGCAGTTGACCAGCGAGGATGGGGCGCCTCGCAGGTCCTGCGAAGTGGCGCGTGATGCGGGCGGCGTACCGTATGGCCGCGGAAGCAGGTACCGTTGAAGCCCTACGGACCGGTCTCTCCGCGGAGAGCCCGTTCCGAATCATGAACGCGTGTCAAGACTCTGGGGCCGTCGAGCCCCGTCACCGAGGGGGTCGAGCCATGGGGCGCGGCCGGGCCAAGGCCAAGCAGACAAAGGTCGCCCGCCAGCTGAAGTACAACAGCGGCGGGACTGACCTGTCGCGTCTGGCCAACGAGCTGGGCGCTTCGACTTCGAGTCAGCCTCCGAACGGCGAGCCGTTCGAGGACGACGACGAGGAAGACGACCCGTACGCACAGTACGCGGATCTGTACAACGACGACGAGGACGAGGACGAAGAGTCCGGCCCGTCGTCCCAGCAGCGCCGCGGCGCTTGACGCTGTACTGACACTGACCCGGTCCGGGGGCGACCCCGGACCGGGTTCTGTGCTGTTCAGCTCAGGCCGACAGCTTCCGGACCACTACTGGTCGGAGTACGTTCCGGTCAGCTCGGCGCCCGTGCCGCGGTCGCCACGGTCGGTGATCCGTCCCGCCACCCAGGCGTCGACCCCGCGGTCGGCCAGCGTGGTCAGCGCGACATCGACGGACTCCTCCGGGACGACGGCCATCATGCCGACACCCATGTTGAGCGTCTTCTCCAGCTCGAGCTGTTCGACCTGGCCGGCCTTGCCGACAAGATCGAACACGGCGGCCGGGGTCCAGGTAGAACGGTCGACGACCGCGTGGAGCGCGTCCGGGATGACCCGCGCCAGGTTGTTGGCGAGGCCGCCGCCCGTGATGTGGCTGAAGGCGTGCACCTCGGTGGTCCGGGTGAGCGCCAGACAGTCCAGCGAGTAGATCTTGGTGGGCTCGAGCAGCTCCTCGCCGAGCGTCCGGCCGAGCTCGTCGACCTGCTGCTCCAGCGACATCTTCGCCCGGTCGAACAGCACGTGCCGGACCAGCGAGTACCCGTTCGAGTGAAGACCGGACGACGCCATCGCGATGATCGCGTCCCCCTTACGGATGCGATCCGGTCCCAGCAGGCGGTCCGCCTCGACCACACCGGTACCCGCGCCCGCGACATCGAAGTCGTCCGGGCCCAGCAGTCCGGGGTGCTCGGCGGTCTCGCCGCCGACAAGAGCGGTGCCCGCGAGCACGCAGCCCTCCGCGATGCCCTTGACGATTCCGGCCACCCGCTCGGGGTGGACCTTGCCGACGCAGATGTAGTCGGTCATGAACAGCGGCTCGGCACCGCAGACGACGATGTCGTCCATGACCATGGCGACCAGGTCGTGGCCGATCGTGTCGTACACGCCCATCTGGCGCGCGATGTCGACCTTGGTGCCGACGCCGTCGGTGGCGGAGGCGAGCAGCGGGCGTTCGTAGCGCTTGAGGGCGGAGGCGTCGAAGAGACCGGCGAAGCCGCCCAGGCCGCCAAGGCCCGCGACCTCGGGGCGCTGCGTCTTCTTCACCCACTCCTTCATCAGCTCGACGGCGCGGTCGCCCGCCTCGATGTCGACGCCCGCGGCCGCGTAGCTGGCACCGGTACCCGCGTGCGGAGCACGCTCGGAAGATTCAGCAGACATGCTGGAGAACTTTCGTGTCGTACTGGAGGGGGATCACGGACGACGGAGCGCGTCGGCGGCGTCGGAGCCGCCCGCCAGCTCGGTCTCCAAAAGCTGCTTGCCGAGCAGCTCGGGGTCGGGCAGCTCCATCGGGTACTCGCCGTCGAAGCAGGCGCGGCACAGGTTCGGCTTGGCGATGGTGGTCGCCTCGATCATGCCGTCGATGGAGATGTACGACAGGGAGTCGGCGCCCAGCGAGGTGCCGATCTCGTCGATCGTCATGCCGTTGGCGATGAGCTCGGCGCGGGTCGCGAAGTCGATGCCGAAGAAGCAGGGCCACTTCACCGGCGGGGACGAGATCCTGATGTGGACCTCGGCGGCGCCGGCCTCGCGGAGCATCTTGACCAGGGCACGCTGGGTGTTGCCGCGGACGATGGAGTCGTCCACCACGACCAGCCGCTTGCCGCGGATGACTTCCTTGAGCGGGTTCAGCTTGAGGCGGATGCCCAGTTGGCGGATGGTCTGCGAGGGCTGGATGAAGGTACGGCCGACATAGGCGTTCTTCACCAGGCCGGAGCCGTACGGGATACCGCTGGCCTCTGCGTAACCGATGGCGGCGGGCGTGCCGGACTCCGGCGTCGCTATGACCAGGTCGGCGTCGACCGGGGCTTCCTTGGCCAGTTTCCGGCCCATCTCCACTCGGGAGAGGTACACGTTCCGGCCGGCGATGTCCGTGTCGGGACGAGCCAGGTAGACGTACTCGAAGACACAGCCCTTGGGCTTCGCTTCTGCGAAGCGGGAGGTGCGGATGCCGTTCTCGTCGATGGCGATGAGCTCGCCCGGCTCGATCTCGCGGACGAAGCTGGCGCCGCAGATGTCGAGCGCGGCGGACTCGGACGCGACAACCCAGCCGCGCTCGAGACGGCCCAGGACCAGGGGGCGGATGCCCTGCGGGTCGCGGGCGGCGTAGAGGGTTCCCTCGTCCATGAAGACGAGCGAGAAGGCACCGCGGACGTCGGGCAGGACCTTGGCGGCCGCCTCCTCGACGGTCAGCGGCTTGCCGTCGTCGTCGACCTGGCCGGCGAGCAGCGCCGTGATCAGGTCGGTGTCGTTGGTCGCGGCGACCTGAGTGGCCCGGCCGTTCTCCTTGGGGAGGGCGGCGACCATCTCGGCGAGCTGGGCCGTGTTGACCAGGTTTCCGTTGTGGCCGAGCGCGATCGAGCCGTGGGCGGTCGCCCGGAACGTCGGCTGCGCGTTCTCCCACACCGAGGCGCCCGTGGTCGAGTAGCGGGCGTGACCGACCGCGATATGACCGGTAAGGGAGCCGAGGGAGGTTTCGTCGAAGACCTGGGAGACCAGCCCCATGTCCTTGAAGACAAGGATCTGGGAGCCGTTGCTCACCGCGATACCCGCGGATTCCTGGCCTCGATGTTGGAGGGCGTAGAGCCCGAAGTAAGTGAGCTTCGCGACCTCTTCACCCGGAGCCCAGACACCGAAGACGCCGCAAGCGTCCTGGGGGCCCTTCTCGCCGGGGAGCAGGTCGTGGTTGAGTCGTCCGTCACCACGTGGCACGCCTCCGAGTGTAGGCGAGATCGACCACTGGTCCGAATTGGGGACGTCGCGCAACCGGGTTTCCGGGCCGCGCGGGACGCACCCCGGGCCCGATTCCGCGGACGCGGCCCGGCCTGCGTGACCTTGCCGGACGTCCTGGATTCGTCCCATCGAGGCGTCCACACTCCAAGACGGCGGCCCGCATCCCGCCCGGGCCAGGGGTTCGGGCCCCGGGCCGCCGCCGCAGGGGTGATCACGCCACGTCAGAGGGCGCCTCTGTTACCGGCCGGTCACCCGGCCGGGCAGGGCGTGTGCTAGTTCACACGGTCACTTCTCGCCGGAGGTCTCCGCGGCGACCGCCGCGAGGCCCTTGCCGTTCGACGCGGTGAGGGTGAGCGAGCGGTGCTTCAGCTCGTACTTCACGGTCCCCTCGTCGAGGACCTTCACCAGCTCGCGCTCCAGGTCCATCTCGGGGCCCTGGCACAGCTTCCTGGTGGAGGCGAGCCGCCCGAGAGTGATCGAGTCGCCGGAGACCTTGGCGGTGCTGGTGAAGCGGTTGCAGCCGAGGCTGCCGCTCACCGAGCCGTCCTTGCCGAAGGTCAGATGAGCCTTGTTCTCCGTGCCTGCGGGCAGTGATGTCGCACTCTTGCCGGACACGAGGCTGTTCACCGTCCATTTGGTGCCGACCAGCGGCGAGGGCGGCTCCGATGTGAGGGCGATGGAGTCCCCCGTCTCCGTGGTCAGGGTGAGCCTGCCGTCGGTGAGCTTCGCCTTCAATGTGCCGGCGAAGGCTGCCCGCAGTGCCTCCTCGAAGCCCTGGACCTTCTTGTCGCAGGCCATCTCGGTCATCTCGGCGGGCCCCACGGTGATCGTGTCGCCGTCGATCTTGACGTCGGCACCGAAGTGGTTGCACCCGTAGTTGCCGCCGGCCCGCCCCTTGTCGTCGATCTCGACGTGCGCGCCGGCCGGTGCCTCGGTCTTGCTGCCGTCGACGGTGACACTGTCGACGGACCAGTGGACGCCGTTCACGGGCACGTCCGGCTGTACGGAACCGCCTCCCTCGCCGCCGTCACCGGCACCCGACTGTGTGCCGCAGGCGGAGAGCGCGAGGACGGTCAGTGCGGTGACGGAAATGCTCAGCTGGTAGCGCATACCGATGGGACGGAAGGCGCACGATGTCGGTTCCGCCCCGGTCGTACGGCTCCAGCCACGGCCTGTGCGTCGCACCTCCGGCCGTACGGCTCAGCTCCCGCCGTAAGGCTCAGCCCAGGATCGGCAGCAGCGCCTCGAGGTCGGCGCGCTCGCCGCTCGCGCTGACCTTCGCCGCCTCGATCGCGTCCCGCCAGGCCGTGCGGCCGGTGGCGAGCCGGATCCAGGTCAGCGGGTCGGCCTCGACGACATTGGGCGGCGTCCCGCGGGTGTGCCGGGGGCCCTCGACGCACTGCACCACGGCGAACGGCGGGACGCGCACCTCGGTCGACGCTCCCGGCGCCTTGACCGCGAGGGCGTCGGCGAGCAACCGGGTGCAGGCGGCAAGCGCCCGGCGGTCGTACGGGATGCCCAGTGCGGTCGCGTCGTTCAGGTCGTCGGTGTGGACGATCATCTCCACGGTGCGGGTCACGAGGAAGTCCCCGAGCCGCATGCTCCCGAACCGCATGGGCACCAACCGCTCCGCGGAGGCGGCCGGCAGCAGCTCCTCGAGTCCGGCGGCCGTACGGTCGAACAGCTCGACGATCCCGCCGCCGGCGGCGAAGGCCCTGGTGTCCTCGTCCACCTGACCGGCCGCCGTGACCGTGGCGAACGGCCAGTCGAGCAGCGCGAGGTCCTGCTTGGCCGGCTCCGGCTGCGTCAGATACCGCGCGACGAGCCCGGCGACCATGGCGACATGGGCGGCCAGCTCCCGTACGGTCCAGTCCCCGAGTCTCGTCGGCAGGGCGAACTGCTCCTCGGTGAGCGTGCCCACCGCCTGCCGCACGTGCCCGAACTGGGCGAGGACGGCGTCGCGGGTGGTGGCGTGGTCGTAGCTGCGGGGGCGCTTCCTGGCCGGTGGCATGGACAGACCCTACGGCGCGGCGATGTCGTCCGGCACCGGCTTCCCGGGCTTCTCGGAGCTGTCATGTCCCTCGGGCTCCGCAGGCTCCTCACTCTTTTCGACAGCGACCGCCTCGCCGTTCTCGTCGACGGTGAACGCCTCGCCGTTCCGCGGGACGCCGACGCCGCGCCAGCTGAACGGGATGCCGACCGCGGTGTCCGCGTCCGGGCCGTCCATCAGCTGGAAGTGGAGGTGCGGTTCCGAGGAGTTGCCCGAGTTGCCGCAGCGCGCGATCAGCTGACCCTCAAGGACCCGGTCGCCCGCGCGGACCGCGAGCGAGCCGCGCTCGAGGTGCGCGTAGGCGGCGAACACCCCGTTGCCCAGGTCGAGCACCACATGGTTGCCGAGCACCTTGCGGACCCCGCCGATGTCCCGGAACGACCCCTCGACGAGCAGCATGTAGATCACCGCGGGCAGGGAGTTGCGGCTGAGGTGGTCGCGCTGCCGGCCCTCCACGTGGACGACCGTCGCGTCGGCGACCGCGAGGAGCGGCTCCCCGAAGGCCGGGAAGTCCCGGACCGGGCGGACGATCGGCCACAGCGCCCTGAAGCCCGGCCGTGCGCCCCGCTCGGGCTCGGCGACGATGTCGATGGCGTAGGTCTGGCCGTAGCCGTGCGTGCCGTGGCTCGGGGTCCGGTCGGCCGGGCTGTTCAGCGCCGACCAGCGGCCCCTGACAGGCGCCGCGATCTCGACGGCCTCTCGCGGGTGCTCCCGCTGGGCCAGCCGGGTCCGTACGGAACCGCTCACCGCGATCACGAGGGAGAGCACCGCGGGGAGCCAGACCCAGTGCCAGGCGAACGACTCCACGAATATCTTGACGGTGACGAGGCCGAAGAAGGTCACCCAGCCCAGCCGGTAGACGGTCCTGAGTACTTTGCCGACGGACATGGTCGCTCTCCCTTGAACGGTCATGGGCACGTTCGAACGGTCATGGGCACGCGGCGGTCAGCACCACGAGCAGCGGGACGACACGGGTCCCCGGCACCTCGTAGCGGCCGCGACCCGTGGTGTGGAGCCAGCCCGCGGCGGTCAGCTGGCGCAGGTGGTGGTAGATCTGGCCGGTCGTGCCGAGCCCTTCGAGCTCGGCCAGCTCGGCGGCGGTACGGCGGCCGCCGAGGATCTCGCGCAGGAGGCGCAGGCGGACGGCATGGCCGAGGGCGGCCAGTGACTCGGCGCTTCGCGTCCAGTCGTCGCTCTCCCTCTCGAGGAGACCGGAGGTCAGCGCCCCGTACTGCCACTCGTACTGCTCCTGGGTCGGCAGCCGTACGGCTCCGGTGAACAGCACTCCGCCATCCGCCGCCGCCTCTCCCTTCGAGGCGAGCTGCTGCTTCAGCCCCTCCAGCGCCCAGAGGTCGCCCTCGCCGAGGGCCGTCGTGGCAGACCCCGCGCCTTCCAGGGCTGCCATCCGCTGTTCCAGCGCGGCAACGCGTTCCTCCAAGGTCATGCCGATGAGATTACGTAATTACGTAATCTCGCGCAAGACCCAACGGCGAAGCCCCCGCCCGGTCGGAACCGGACGGGGGCTTCCCGAGGGCAGCGGAATCAGACGAGCAGACCCGGAATGGTCTCCTCGTGCGCCGTGCGCAGCTCGGCCAGCGGAATGCTGAACTGGCCCTGCACCTCGACGGCGTCGCCGTCGACGACACCGATTCGGGTGGCCGGCAGACCACGTGCGCCGCACATGTCGGTGAAGCGGAGCTCCTCGCTGCGCGGGACGGCGACGACCGCACGGCCGGCCGACTCGCTCAGCAGGAAGGTGAAGGCGTCGAGGCCGTCGGGCACGACCAGGCGGGCACCCTTGCCGCCACGCAGGCAGGACTCGGTGACCGCCTGGATCAGACCGCCGTCCGACAGGTCGTGCGCCGCGTCGATCATGCCGTCGCGGGAGGCGGAGATCAGGATCTCGGCCAGCAGCTTCTCCCGGTCCAGGTCGACCTTCGGCGGCATGCCGCCCAGGTGGTCGTGGACGACCTGGGACCAGGCCGAGCCGCCGAACTCCTCGCGGGTGTCACCGAGCAGGTAGAGAAGCTGCCCCTCCTCGGCGAACGCGATCGGCGTACGACGGTTGACGTCGTCGATCACACCGAGCACGGCCACGACCGGCGTCGGGTGGATCGCGACGTCACCGGTCTGGTTGTAGAGCGACACGTTGCCACCGGTGACCGGGGTACCCAGCTGCAGACAGCCGTCCGCGAGACCACGGGTGGCCTCGGCGAACTGCCACATGACGTCCGGGTCCTCCGGCGAGCCGAAGTTCAGGCAGTCCGAGATCGCGAGCGGCTTCGCACCGGACGCGGCGACGTTGCGGTACGCCTCCGCCAGCGCGAGCTGCGCACCCGTGTAGGGGTCGAGCTTGGCGTACCGGCCGTTGCCGTCGGTCGCCATGGCCACGCCCAGGTTCGACTCCTCGTCGATCCGGACCATGCCGGCGTCCTCGGGCTGGGCGAGCACGGTGTTGCCCTGCACGAAGCGGTCGTACTGGTCGGTGATCCACGCCTTGGAGGCCTGGTTCGGGGAGGCGACCAGCTTCAGGATCTGCTCGCGGAGCTCATCGGCGTTCGCCGGCCGGGCCAGCTTGTTCGCGTCGTCGGCCTGCAGGGCGTCCTGCCACGACGGGCGCGCGAAGGGACGGTGGTACGTCGGGCCCTCGTGCGCGACGGTGCCCGGCGGCACGTCCACGATCAGCTCACCGTGCCAGAAGATCTCCAGGTGGTCGCCGTCCGTCACCTCGCCGATGACGGTGGCGGTGACGTCCCACTTCTCGCAGATCTCCATGAAGCGGTCGACGTGCTGCGGCTCGACGATGGCGCACATGCGCTCCTGCGACTCGCTCATGAGGATCTCCTCCGGCGAGAGCGTGGCGTCGCGCAGCGGCACGGTGTCCAGCTCGACCCGCATACCGCCGGAGCCGGCGGACGCCAGCTCGGAGGTGGCACAGGACAGACCGGCCCCGCCGAGGTCCTGGATGCCCGCGACGAGCTTCTCCTTGAAGATCTCAAGGGTGCACTCGATCAGGAGCTTCTCCTGGAACGGGTCGCCGACCTGGACGGCGGGGCGCTTGGTCGGCTTGGTGTCGTCGAAGGTCTCGGACGCCAGGACCGAGACGCCGCCGATGCCGTCGCCGCCGGTGCGGGCGCCGTACAGGATGACCTTGTTGCCGGGGCCGGACGCCTTGGCGAGGTGGATGTCCTCGTGCTTCATCACGCCGATGCAGCCAGCGTTGACCAGCGGGTTGCCCTGGTAGCACGCGTCGAAGACGACTTCGCCGCCGATGTTCGGCAGGCCCAGGCAGTTGCCGTAGCCACCGATGCCGGCGACGACGCCGGGCAGGACGCGCTTGGTGTCGGGGTGGTCGGCCGCACCGAAGCGCAGCGGGTCCACGACCGCGACCGGGCGGGCGCCCATCGCGAGGATGTCGCGGACGATGCCGCCGACGCCGGTCGCCGCACCCTGGTAGGGCTCGATGTACGACGGGTGGTTGTGCGACTCGACCTTGAAGGTCACCGCATAGCCCTGGCCGACGTCCACGACGCCCGCGTTCTCGCCGATGCCGACGAGCATGGCGTCGTTCTCGGGGACCTTCTCGCCGAACTGCTTCAGGTGGACCTTGCTGCTCTTGTACGAGCAGTGCTCCGACCACATGACGCTGTACATCGCGAGCTCGGCGCCGGTGGGACGGCGGCCCAGGATCTCGCGGATGCGCGCGTACTCGTCCTCCTTGAGGCCGAGCTCCTTCCAGGGCTGCTCGGCATCCGGGGTCCCGCCCGCGTGCTTGACGGTGTCGAGGCTCATGCGACCAACTTCTTCAGGATCGAGGTGAAGAAACCGAGCCCGTCGGTACCGCCGGTACCGATCAGCGGCTCCACTGCGTGCTCGGGGTGCGGCATGAGACCGACCACGTTGCCCGCGGCGTTGGTGATGCCGGCGATGTCGCGCAGCGAGCCGTTGGGGTTCACGTCCAGGTAGCGGAAGGCGACCCGGCCCTCGGCCTCCAGCTCGTCGAGCACCCGCTCGTCGGCGACGTACCGGCCGTCCATGTTCTTCAGCGGTACGGAGATCTCCTGACCGGCCTGGTAGTCGGCGGTCCAGGAGGTGTCCGCATGCTCCACCCGCAGCTTCTGTTCGCGGCAGATGAAGTGCAGATGGTTGTTCTGCAGCATCGCGCCCGGCAGCAGATGGGCCTCGGTGAGGATCTGGAAGCCGTTGCAGATACCGAGGACCGGCATACCGGCCTTCGCCTGCTCGATGATCGTCTCCATCACCGGCGAGAACCGGGAGATGGCTCCGGCGCGCAGATAGTCGCCGTAGGAGAAGCCTCCGGCGAGGACGACCGCGTCGACCTGCTTGAGGTCCTTGTCGCGGTGCCAGAGCGGAACGGGCACCGCACCGGCGAGGCGGGCGGCGCGCAGGGCGTCCCGGTCGTCGAGGGTTCCGGGGAAGGTGACGACTCCGATACGAGCGGTCACGACTCCACCTTCACGACGAAGTCCTCGATGACGGTGTTGGCGAGGAACGTTTCGGCCATCTCGTGGATGCGGGCGAGGGCGGCGTCATCGACCGGCCCGTCCATCTCCAGTTCGAAGCGCTTTCCCTGACGGACGTCCGCGATCCCGGCGAATCCCAGCCGAGGCAGTGCACGCTGCACCGCCTGTCCCTGGGGGTCGAGGATCTCGGGCTTGAGCATGACGTCGACTACGACGCGAGCCACGGGCACTCCCGGTGGTGTGTTGCGAGGGCGGTTCCCTCAGCGTACCCGGCCCAAAAATCTACGCGGGTAGATATCTCGACAACACGCAGGGAAATCCAGAGAAAGAATCCCGGTCCTGATTGTGGCGGACACGCGCAGGTAATTGGCGGGGCTTCACAATGCGCCTCCTTCCGCTGTACAAAGGAATACAGAGGAAAGCAGCATTGCCCCTCGACAGCCGAATAGCCGGTATCGCCGCACGTCAGAACCCACTGGGTAACCGGCGATACCGCAGGAAAGGACCGATATCCGTGGCTCAGCGAGTAGTGGTCACGCTCTCCGACGACATCGACGGCGGAGAAGCGACGGAAACGGTCACGTTCGGCCTCGACGGGAAGTCGTACGAGATCGACCTCAATCTCTCCAATGCAAAGAAACTGCGCAAGGCCCTGGCGCCGTACATGGCCGCCGGCCGAAAGCAGGCGAACGGCAGCAAGCGGGACAAGTCGAAGGCCGTCGCCTACCGGCACACCTCGATCGAGCCGGCGCCGGCGGCGGTACGAGCCTGGGCACAGTCCAACAAGATGGACGTGCCGGCCCGTGGACGGATCCCCAAGCGCGTCTACGAGGCGTTCCGCGAGGCCAGTTGAGCCGGTCGGCCACGACCGCGCCGAACGGAGTTGCACTGCACCCCTGGTGATCGGCTAGAGTCTGGAGCACGCCGAGGGGCAAGCCGAAAGGCCCGCCTCGAGCAGCGTGCGGGTGTAGTTCAGTAGTAGAACATCCCCCTTCCAGGGGGAAGGCGCAGTGTGCAATTCCTGTCACCCGCTCTGCATCGCTTTACCGTCCACCGATGTGGATCAGGTACAGTGGTGGACGCACCACCCGGTGAGAGCCGAGTGGCAGCAATGCGGACGTGGCTCAGTTGGTAGAGCATCACCTTGCCAAGGTGAGGGTCGCGAGTTCGAATCTCGTCGTCCGCTCAGAGATCGAAGGCCCTGGTCGTCAGACCGGGGCCTTCGTCGTGTCCGGGGACGGATCTCCGGGTGCGGACACCCAGGGCGCGGCGCCCGATGACAGGTCCGTGCTGGATCTGCAGATGCCGGCGCGGACGGTGTGACAGTGGCCACAGCCCTGAGGGATGAACTGCCCGGCTGCCGCATCACGATCGGGACCAGCCATGGGCTCACCGGCCACCGGAAGAGGACCCTCGTCGCGGGAGTGCGGGGTACGTACCGAAGACCGTCAGCGCCCAGCGGCTCGCGGAGACCACCCGTGCCGTGCACGCCGGGAACCGCTACGTGGAACCCGAGTTGGCGGTCGACGCCATCCCGGCCGGCGATTCGCCGCTGACGGCGCGGAAGGCCGAAGTGCGCGGACGCGCGGCGGACGGGGCGCTCGTCGCGGAGATCGCGGAGCGGACGTCGCCGCCCCAGGAAACGGCATGGAACGTCTCTCGTCGGCCGCCGCCAAGCCGGACGCCGAGAACCGCCACACGGCGGTACGTCTCGCGCGCCGCCGAGGTTGGGTATAGTGGTCTCCGCGCTACGGCGCATGCGGACGTGGCTCAGTTGGTAGAGCATCACCTTGCCAAGGTGAGGGTCGCGAGTTCGAATCTCGTCGTCCGCTCAGTGCGAAGCCCCCGGCGATCTCGCCGGGGGCTTCTTCGTGCTCAGGACCAGGGCGTTCCCGTCAGGAGCTCGTAGGCCTCGAGGTACTTGGCCCGGGTCGCCTCGACGATCTCCTGCGGCAGCGCGGGCGGCGGCTGCTCGCTGTGCCGGTCCCAGCCCGATGCCGGGGACGTCAGCCAGTCACGGACGAACTGCTTGTCGTACGACGGCTGGGCACGGCCCGGCTCCCAGCTGTCGGCCGGCCAGAAGCGGGACGAGTCGGGGGTGAGCACCTCGTCCGCCAGGATCAGCTCGTCGCCGTCGAAGCCGAACTCGAACTTGGTGTCGGCGAGGATGATGCCGCGCTCGCGGGCGATGTTGCGGGCCCTGGAGTAGACGGCGAGCGTGGTCTGGCGCAGATGGGCGGCGGTCTCCGCGCCGACCTGGCGGGCCACCTCCTCGTAGCTGACGTTCTCGTCGTGGTCGCCGACGGCCGCCTTGGTGGCCGGAGTGAAGATCGGGGCCGGCAGCTCGGAGCCGTCCTCGAGGCCCTCGGGGAGCGCCAGACCGCACACCGTGCGGGTCTGCCGGTACTCGGCGAGGCCGGAGCCGGTCAGGTAGCCACGGGCGACGCACTCGACGGGCACCATGCGCAGCGACTTGCAGACCATGGTGCGGCCTTCCCAGTCGGCAGGAGCGCCCTCGGGCAACTCGGTGGAGACGACATGGTTGCCGATCAGGTCCTCGAGCCGCTCGAACCACCACAGTGAGAGCCGGGTCAGAACCCGCCCCTTGTCGGGGATCTCGGTGGGCAGCACCCAGTCGAACGCCGACATGCGGTCGCTGGCGACCATCACGAGGTCGCCCGCCTCGTTCTGGTACAGCTCGCGCACCTTGCCGGTGTGCAGATGCACCAGGCCCGGCACCTGCAGCGGCTCGGGCTTTTCGACGAATCCGGACACGGTTCCTCCCCGTGGCTGTGAACAACAGCTCCGATTGTCCCGTATCCGGACAGGAGCCACCCGGCCAGGGGTGCGGGGGCCCGGTGGAGCTCAGTCCCGCTTGCAGATGCGGTCCAGGAGATTCGCCGTAGCCCGCTGGATGCGGGCGTCCACATGGCCCGGCCGGTCTAGGGCCGGGGACCAGGCGAAAGTGCCCGACGCGAAGACCAGCGCACCGGACGGGGCGCGGTAGAGGGACGTCTCCTGGTGCCGAAGCGTCCCGTCGCCGTCCCGGTAGGGGGAGTGCGCGAGCAGGATGCGGCCCTCGTGCTCGGGCAGCACGGTGCGGGGGAAGTACCGGTCGGCCTCCCCGGCGACCAGGCCGGGCAGCTCGTCGCCGTCGCCGGCGCCGGTCGCCTCCCACAGCCAGTGGTCCGCGTTCCGTACGACGAGGGGGGACGGTTCGGGGACACGGCCCGCGTACTGGATGCCCAGCAGCTGCTGCTCCGGCCGGTCCACCTCGCGCCACAGCGCGGGCTTTCCAGGGCCGCGGCGCTTGCGGCAGGTCAGCAGCCGGTCCGGCACTCCCGAGGGCGAGGGGCCGAGTTCCACCTGCCAGTACATGGTGTTCGCGGAGAGGAAGACGAGAGAGGTGCCCCGGTCGCGGGCCAGCTCCGCGGCGCGGCGCATGGGGGCCGACCAGTACTCGTCGTGGCCCGGGAAGACCAGGCCCCGGTAGCGGGCCGGGTCGACGCGGCCCGCGTGCAGGTCGCGGGTGTCGGCGTAGGCGAGGTCGTAGCCGTACCGCTCGGCCCAGCGGATGAAGTCGTAGGCGTGGCCGACGTGCAGCGGGAGGCCCGCGCCCGCGAAAGGGCGGTCGAAGGACACCGTGACCGCGGCGTCCTCCTCGCCGAGCAGCCTGCCCTCCTCGTCCCACGCGTGGTAGAGACTCGCGCCGGTGCGGCCATCCTCGGGATAGAGGTTGTACGCCTGCCAGGTGACGTCGGGCAGCAGCAGGAGCAGATCCGCGGGATGGTCGTCGCGGACCGTGAAGGGGATGTGGGAACGGTAGCCGTCCAGGGTGGTCAGCACGGCGACGTACGCACCGATCGACCAGTACGACGGGATCTGCAGCCGCCATGAGAGCCACCAGTGGTGGCAGGAGACCGTGCGGTCGGCGGTGAGCGGTGGTGGCTGGACGATGCCGGAGAGGCGCGGACTGGTGGTGATCTTGGCGGCGCCGTGCCCCCCGTAGTGGCCGATGCGGTAGACGTCGACGGAGAACTGCTGGGGCGGGTCCACGGTGATGTGGAAGTCGATTGCCTCGCCGGGTGCGGCCGCACCGGGGGACGCGAAGCCCTTGATCTGGCGATGGACGTCGTCGGCGGTGCGGGGACCGCCGGAGCCGCCGCGGGCGAGATTGGGGTCGACGTACCAGGGGACGACGTGGCCGGTGTCGTCGAAGTAGTGCTCGCTGCCGCGCAGCCAGGGCAGGGGGCCCTGGCCGAAGGGGTCCGAGACGGCGTGGGCGAGGGCGCCCGATTCCCATCGCCGGATCTGCTCCGCCCCCATGCTGCGCCCTCCCTCGGTGCCCCTCGGACAACCGCTGTGATGCGCCGACCTGTTCAGCGCCGGTCTCCAGCACATCACATTACGCATGCAGTCCGTCACCGTTCGTCGCTAATTGACGACAAGGAGGCGACAACCGGAAGAGATCATTCCCATCGTCCGTGTGACACATCGGCCGACGGCCTGCGCGGCCGGGGGTTGTTTCAGACCAGGCGGACGGGCTTCTCGGGCCGTACGCCGAGGGAACCGAGCCAGACCCGCAGCGGCTGTGGGTCGCCGTCCTCGATCAGGCTCAGCACGGGCGCCGCGAGGTCCGCCCGGCGCTCGCCGTCTATCAGAAGGGCCGGACCGTCCAGCCAGTCCAGGCCTGGCGCCGCGCCGACGGTGTCGACCGCCGCACAGCACACCATCGCGGCGACATGGTCCGCGAGCAACTCCCGGCCGGTGCGCGGCGGCTGGAGCGGCATGAGCGGCAGCGGGTCGCCACCGCCCCAGAGCGCGAGGGCGTCGGCCGAACCGTCCGCCCCGGCCGGTGCGGTCGCGGCAGGCTCGTGGACGGTCTCCTCGCGGGCTATCCGGGCCGTCAGCACGGCGGCCAGGGCGTCGCTCGCCTCGCCGCCCGGCTGCGCGGAGAGGTGGTCGATCACACGGACGAGCGTCGGACCCTGCGGCCCGGTCGACGGCGGGACCCCCAGCTCGTCGAGCACCTGGTGGATACGGGCCGCCTCCGTACGCCACTTACGGTCCACGACCTCGTCCGGATAGTGCTGCCAGTCCACGGGCGACCAGTCGGGGCCAGGACCGGCGGGCGCGCCGTGGAAGAGACGCGCGGCCAGCAGCGACGCCGCCTCGTCGACCGCGCCCGGCTCCTCCAGCAGGTCGCACGCGGGGCGCTCGCCCAGCCGTGAGGTGAAGCCCTCGGCGAGCCGGTCGCGGCGCGACAGCTCCGTCAGAGCCGAGACCACGCCGGCGTCCAGCCGCGACGGCCAGCGGCCCATGCGCCAGGCGGGCAGCGCCACCCGGGTCAGCAGCCGGTCCCAGCCCGCGTAGGCGAGGCCGACCTGCTCCTGGGCGACGATCCGCAGTCCGTAGTCCACAGCCTGTGCGCGCTCCGACGCGGCGGCCGCGACCCAGCGCTCCATCCCGGCGGCATGGTCCTGGCAGCCGCGCAGCAGCAGCCGCGCGGCCCTGCCGACGAAACCGGACGCCGGCCCCCGTATGAACCCCTGGCCGGGGCGGGCCGCGTCGGCCACCGCGGCGTCCAGGCCCCGGACGAAACGGCGGGCCGCGGCTATGTCCGGGTCGGCGGCCGAGCCGGTGCCGGCGACGACCGGAGCGAGCACCGCCCGCAGCTCGGCCACCCTCATCCACCACAGGAAGGGAGAGCCGATCACCAGCACCGGCCCCTCGCCCGTACGCCGTCGGGCGCCCGTCAGCGAGTGCGCCGGGTGCGTACGGTCCTCGAGCCAGCTGTCGCAGTCCGGGGTGAGCGCCAGCGCGGACGGGGCGGGCACCTCGAGGCGCTCCGCGAGGTCCCGCACCAGCCGGTACAGATCCGGGGCGGACCGCTCGGGCAGCTCCACCGTCGGACTGAGCGCCGGTGTGGCGCGCACGATCACCGCCGTGACGCCCACGGCGAGCATCAGCACGACCACCGCGCAGACGGAGACGATCCAGCGCGCCGCGTCCCAGCCCGCGCCCTCCAGGCGCCCCATGGCACCGCCCGCGAGCAGAACGACGGCGACGGCCACGGGGAGCAGCGCCACGGCCACCGCCCTGCTGCGGACGCGCAGCACGGCAAGAGCCTTGGCACGTGCTCCGCGCGTGCCCATCGACTCACCGATACCGGTACCGGACACGGCCGGACCTCACCCCCTCTGCCCTGCGACGGTGTTGGTCACTCCCCCACTGTGGCACCGCCCACTGACATCGCAAACGCCGGTGGGCCATGTGCCGGAACGCTTGCGCCGCACCCTAGTTGGGGCTTCGGCGGCCGTCATCCGGATGGGGCAGCCGTCACTCGATGGAATGGCTTTGGGCAAAGGCTCGCCCGCCCGGACGGAATGTCGGGGCGGGCGTCGATCAACGGCCGGGCCGGCGTCACTGAGCGGCTCGACGCCTGCTCAGCCGCCGGTCAGGCTTCTGCGGCCTTGCGCGCGATGTCCGTGCGGTGCTGGGAGCCGTCGAGACGGATGCGGCCGACGGCCCGGTAGGCGCGCTCACGGGCTTCGACGAGGTCCTTGCCGGTCGCGGTGACCGACAGGACACGCCCGCCCGCGCTCACGACCGCGTCACCGTCCCGCTTCGTACCGGCGTGCAGGACGTACGCGTGGGGTGCGTCCTCGGCGTTTACGGCGTCGAGGCCCTCGATCGGGTCGCCGGTGCGCGGCGTGCCCGGGTAATTGTGCGAGGCGACGACCACGGTCACGGCCGCGTCGTCCCGCCACTTCAGCGGAGGCTCGATGTCCAGTGTTCCCTTGGCGGCGTTGAGCAGGACGCTCAGCAGCGGTGTCTTGAGGCGGGCCAGGACCACCTGGGTCTCCGGGTCGCCGAACCGGGCGTTGAACTCGATCACACGCACACCGCGCGAGGTGATCGCCAGCCCTGCGTACAGCAGCCCCGAGAAGGGCGTCCCGCGGCGGCGCAGTTCGTCGACGGTCGGCTGCAGCACGGTCGCCATGACCTCGTCGACCAGCTTGGGGTCCGCCCACGGGAGCGGCGAGTAGGCGCCCATGCCGCCGGTGTTGGGGCCCTCGTCGCCGTCGAGAGCGCGCTTGAAGTCCTGCGCGGGCTGCAGCGGGACGACCGTCTCACCGTCGGTGATGGCGAAGAGGGAGACCTCGGGGCCGTCCAGGAACTCCTCGATGACGACCCGGCCGCAGGCCAGCGCGTGCTCACGGGCCGCTGCGAGGTCGTCCGTGACGACGACGCCCTTGCCGGCCGCGAGACCGTCGTCCTTCACGACGTACGGAGCGCCGAAGGCGTCGAGCGCCTCGTCGATCTCCTCGGGGGTCGTGCAGACGTAGGCGCGGGCCGTGGGGACGCCGGCCCCGGCCATCACGTCCTTGGCGAAGGCCTTGGAGCCCTCCAGCTGCGCGGCCTCCCCGGAGGGGCCGAAGCACGGGATACCGGCCCTGCGCACGGCGTCGGCGACCCCGGCGACCAGGGGCGCCTCGGGGCCGACCACCACGAACTCGGCGCCGATGCCGGTGGCGAGCTCCACGACGGCAGCGCCGTCCAGCTGGTCGACCGGGTGGAGTTCGGCGATCTCCGCGATGCCGGCGTTTCCGGGCGCGCAGTGCAGAGCGGTGACGTCGGGATCGAGGGACAGAGAGCGGCACAGGGCATGTTCGCGGGCGCCGCCGCCGATGACGAGGACCTTCACGGCAGCCAGCCTAACCGCCGCCCGCCGGAAGTCGTCGTACGGGCCTCCGAGGGCGGACCCGCTACTCGTTCGTATATTCCTCCACCACCGTGGCTCCGAGCTCGCGGACGATCAGGTCGTGACCGGACAGTGCGGAGTCGACCAGATCCGGGTCGTCCGCCTCCGGCACGTCGTCCTCGATGGAAACCGGCGGGGGGGCGTAGGCCTCGGCGGGGCGGGGCGGCTCCGGCTGGGGGGCGGACTGCGAGGCGGGAGCCGCAGGGGACGAAACGGAGCCGGACCGGTGCGCCTGCTGCGTCACGGGCTGGACGGGCCCGGGGGCGGGGGCGGCGGGCGGCGCGGCCTGCGGGGCGGCCGGCGGCCTGTTCTGTCCGTTGCCGCTCTGTCCGTACCCGCCCTGGCCGCCGTAGCCGCCGGAGCCTGCCGAGGGGGGCTGCCCGCTCGGTCCCCCGGGGCCGCCCGTGCCGCCCGAGGGGTCGATGATCGCCTCGACCTTCCACTGCACGTTGAACTGCTCGGCGAGCGCCTGCTTCAGGACGTCCTCGCTGCCGCTGCTCGCGAAGTTGTCCCTGGCTCCGGCGTTGATGAAGCCGAGCTGGAGCGTCGTCCCGTCGAAGCCCGCCACCTGCGCATTCTGGCTGAGCAGGATCCAGGTGAAGCGGCGGCGGTTCTTCACGGCCTCCAGGATCTCGGGCCACATGTTCCGCACCTGGCCCGCGCCCTGCGCCATGGCCGGGCCGGGGCCCGGCCCGGGGCCGGCCGGTACGGCGGGCGCGGGGGCCGGTGACGGTGCGGGTGCGGCGGGCTGGGGCGCGGCGCCCTGGCCGGGGGCGGAGGCGGTGGGCCAGCCGCCGGGCCGGCGTGCGGGCTCGGCGGGGGCGGCGCTGCCGGACGCCGGAGCGGGTCCGCCCGCACCGGTGGTCCCCGGCCAGGCACCGGGGCGGGGCGCCGCGGACTGGGACGGCTGCGGCTCCTGCTGCTGGGCGGCGGGCGCGGGCGGCGCCACGGGCGCCGGAGCGGGTGCCGGAGTCGGTACGGGAGCGGGGGCGACGGGTGCTGCCACCGCGGCCTCCCGCGCCGGTCGTCCCGCGTCAGGGGCCGGTGTCGAGATCGACGTCGAGGTCCTCGGCCTCGGTCCAGAATCCCTCGTCCGCGT
>NZ_JBEXRZ010000114.1:0-21908 GCF_040613325.1 Streptomyces sp. NPDC006283
GCCAGGCGCGTGCGCCGTGGGAGTGCGGAACGTCCCAGGCAGTCACCGCCTCCACCACGGCACCGGTGACCTCCGCCGGGCCCTCCCACACGCGGAAGCGCGGGAGATCGTGTTCGACTTTCTTGAAGGTTACGACTTGCTCGGGGCGTTCTGGATGACGGTGAAACTCACCGTCCTCTCCGGAATCGGCTCCCTGGTGCTCGGCACCGTCCTCGCCGCGATGCGGGTGAGCCCGGTGCCCCTGATGCGCGGATTCGCCACGGTCTACGTGAACGTGGTCCGGAACATCCCGCTCACCGTGATCATCGTCTTCTCCTCCATCGGTCTCGCCGACACCCTCGGCATGACCCTGGGTGTGGCAGACGAGTTCGACGTGCTGGCGTTCCGACTGGCGGTTCTCGGGCTCTCGGCCTACACCGCGGCCTTCGTCTGCGAGGCCGTACGCTCCGGCATCAACACGGTGCCGGTCGGCCAGGCGGAGGCGGCACGCGCCATCGGACTGAGCTTCACCCAGGTCCTGACGAGCATCGTGCTTCCGCAGGCGTTCCGCTCGGTGATCGGTCCGCTGACCAACGTGCTGATCGCTCTGACCAAGAACACGACCGTCGCGGCCGCCATCGGTGTGGCGGAGGCGGCTCTGCTGATGAAGGAGATGATCGAGAACGAGGCACAGCTGGTGCTCATCTCGGCGGTCTTCGCCTTCGGCTTCGTGGTTCTGACCCTTCCCACCGGACTCATCCTCGGCTGGGTCGGCAAGCGTGTGGCGGTGAAGCGATGACTTCCGTTCTCTACGACGCCCCCGGCCCCAACGCCAAGCGTCGCAACATCATCTACACGGTTGCCTTCGTCGCCGTGCTGGCCCTGGGCGTCTGGTGGGTCCTGAGCGTGCTGTCCGACAAGGGACAGCTCGAATGGTCGCTGTGGAAGCCGTTCACCGAGGCTCAGGCATGGACGACCTACCTGCTGCCCGGGCTCGGCAACACACTGAAGGCGGCGGCGCTCGCGATGGTCATCGCGCTTCCGCTGGGCGCGGTCTTCGGTATCGCCCGACTCTCCGACCATCGCTGGGTCAGGATCCCGGCCGGGGTCGTCGTGGAGTTCTTCCGCGCCATTCCCGTTCTGATCCTGATGCTGTTCGCGAACCAGCTCTACGCGAACACCGATGCCATCAGCAGCGACGTCCGCCCGCTGTACGCCGTGGTCACCGGCCTGGTGCTCTACAACGCCTCGGTCCTCGCCGAGGTCGTCCGCGCCGGCATCCTGTCGCTGCCCAAGGGGCAGTGGGAGGCAGCTAAGGCGATCGGCCTGCGCAAGGGCCAGACCATGAGGAGCATCCTGCTCCCGCAGTCGGTGACCGCGATGCTGCCTGCGCTGGTCAGCCAACTCGTCGTCATCGTCAAGGACACCGCGCTCGGCGGCGCGTTGCTGGCCTTCGCCGAACTGCTCAGCGCCCAGAGCACGCTGGCAGCGAACTACGCGAACACCATCCCCAGCTTCATCGTCGTCGCCTTGATCTTCATCGTCCTCAACCTGGTGCTCACCAGCTTCGCCTCGTGGCTGGAGCGCAGGCTGCGACGGGCCAAGAAGGGCACCGGTGCGGTGCTCACCGCGCCGGGCGGCGCGGAGGAGCCCGTCGGGGAGCCCGGGGTCGGCAAGACCGACGACGGACGGGCCGTCTGACGGTTCATCGGATGTTCGACCGCTGAGGGGCGGTGGCCATGCGGCCACCGCCCCTTACCGCGTCCCCGTGGTCGCTTGACGCAGGCACCGGCAGTGGGTTGCATACGTTCTGTGATCGCGCACCGGGCTCCCACCGCTCCATTCCGCACGACCCTCCGGGCTCGAGGAGTCACGCCGTGGACCCGGTGATCGTGGTCGGCGCCGGCCCTGTCGGACTCGCGCTGTCCCTCGCCCTCGCAGCACAGGACGTCCCCACCGTGGTGCTCGACGAGACCAACGGAAAGGACGAAACGCGCCCCGCGCGTACGGTCGTGCTCCGCACGGACACCGCGGCCCTGATTGAGCGGCTCGGCTGCGAAACCGTCCGTGACGAAGGCTCCGTCTGGACCGGCTGGCGCTCCATGCGGCGCAAGCAGGAACTGCGACAGCTGCCGCTCGGTGACGGCGGCCCCGCCGCCCCCCTGCACATCCCGCAGCACGCCCTCGCACGCGGACTGCGCGACGCCGTCACCGAGCACCGGCTCGTGCGGCTGATCACCGACAGCCGCCTCGACTCCCTCGAGCAGGACTCCGGCGGTGTCGGGGTCCACACGCGTGGGCCCTCCGCCACGTGGTGGCGGGGAAGTTACCTCGTCGGCTGCGACGGCGCCCGGTCCACCGTCCGCAAGCTCCTCGGCATCCGCTTTCCCGGGCGTACGGCGGTGGAACGTCACGCCGTGGCCGCACTGCGCACCGAACTTCCTTGGCCCGGCGAAGCGTTGCTGCACCGCCGGCCCCCCTGGGCGTCGGGCGGTGACGAGATCACCGCACGCCCGCTGCCGGACGGTGTGTGGCGGCTGGACTGGCTGCTGCCCGCTCGCGGGGAACTGGTCACACCGGAGTCCTTGGTGGCGCGGGTCCGCGACACCCTGGCCGGGTGGTGCGGCGGGACGCCCGCGTACGAGCTGCTCGACACCGGCGTCCACACCCTGCACCACCGGCTCGCCCGCCGCTGGCGCGTGGACCGGGCCTTCCTCGCCGGCGACGCCGCTCATCTGCTGGGGGCGCTCGGCGCGCAAGGGCTCGAGGAAGGGCTGCGGGACGTCGACAATCTGGCCTGGAAGCTGGCGCAGGCCTGGCACCACGGCGCCTCGCCGACGCTGCTGGACAGCTACCAGGCCGAGCGGCGCACCGCCGTCGCCGCGCGGCTGCGCGCCGCCGACCAGTCACTGCCGATACTGCGCAGTGGCAGCGGGCTTGGCACCTACCTTCCGGGTGCGGCTCGCGGGCACGACTCCTTGCTCACCGACGCCCACCTGGGTCAGGGCGCACTCGGCGCCCCGCCCGTGTACGCGCACTCCCCGCTCACACCTGAGTCCACCGGCCCCCGGACACCGGTCGGCACGGAGGTGGGCTCACCGGTCGCCGACGTGCGCGTGACGGCTCCTGACGGCACGTCCACGCGCCTGCGGGACCGGTTGGGGCGGGGGCATCTGCTCGTCGTTCTGGTCGCACCCGGCACCGGGGTCTGGGACCGGCGGCACTGGATGGGGGCCGGAGTCATGCCCCGGCTGGCGACGGCCGTGACCGCCCTGCCGGCGCGAGCCGAACTGCTGGTGACGGAGAGCTATCCGGGCGCCTCGGCGCACACCGTGCTGCTGGTGCGGCCCGACGGGCATCTGGTCGCCGCCTTCGCGGGGGTGCGGCCCGCCGAACTGCACGCCGCCGCGGACCTGGTGCGCGGAGGCGCGCCGTCCGCGACGACCACCGACCGCAATGCGGACACCGATTGATTCTCGCGGTCCCCCATGGTCTACTCCGGAGCGTGACCGACACCGATGTGCGCCTGTGGCGGAGGGTCCATATGGACCTCGTCCGCTATGCGGGCTGCGTGTGTCGCCCCTCCTGCTGATTCGCCTTCCTTTTCGCGCTGCGGCCTGCTGTGCCCCCGCGCGTTCCAGCGAACTCCAGGACGGTCACCGTGTCCCACCCTGCTGCACCTCTTTCGACGCCGCCTTCTGCGGCCCTTTCCGGCGCTGCCTCCCGGCCCGCTCCGAACGACCCCGGCGCGCCGACCTCCGCCGAGCTTCTCGACTTCGTGCGGCACGCCGCCACCGACAAGGAACTGATCGCTTCGCTGCCCCTCGACCCCGACGGCCGCACCTGGCTGCGGCTGGAAGGGCCGCGCGGCAGTGAGGCCTGGCTCATCGGCTGGCCGCCGGGCACCGGCACCGGCTGGCACGACCACGCCGAGTCGCTCGGCGCGTTCGCCACGGCGGAGGGCAAGCTGACGGAGAACTCCCTCGCCGTCAGGCTGCCTGCGAGCGGCTGGAACACCCTTGAGCTGAACGACGGCGTGGACCGCCAACGGCATCTGGGCGCCGGCCAGTCGCGCGCCTTCGGCAGGCACCATGTGCACGAGGTGCTCAACGAGTCTCCCGTGGAACACGCGGTCTCCGTCCACGCCTACTATCCGCCGCTGCCGCTGATGAGGCGGTTCAGCAGGTCCGGAGCGGTTCTCCGGGTCGAGCAGGTCGAGCGTCCGGAGGACTGGCAGTGAGTGAAGCGCTGGGAATCGATGAGCACGTGGAACGGGTGCGGCAGGGCTTCGAACGCGTCGGCCCGCAAGAGGCGTTCGCCGCCGCGGCCGAAGGGGCGCTGTTGGTGGACATCCGCTACCAGGCGCTGCGGGAGCGCGACGGGCTGATCCCCGGCGCCGTGGTGGTGGAGCGAAACGAGCTGGAGTGGCGCCTGGACCCGCAAGGCAGCCACCGCATCCCGCAGGCCGTGGACCACGACCTGCGCATTGTCGTGATCTGCAACGAGGGGTACGCGTCCTCCCTGGCGGCCGCGTCGCTGCACCAGTTGGGGCTGCGCCGCGCGACGGACCTCGTCGGCGGCTTCCAGGCCTGGAAGACGGCGGGGCTTCCGGTCGCGCGGTAGAGGCCGGGCTCCCCAGGGCGGAGCGGGTTCCGCACAGCAGGTCGCACAAGCTGAACGGGCGGCGAGGGGCGGGCCGTACGTGGCGCGCCGGACGCCAGTGAGCCGGAAGCCAGTGGGCCGGGCATCCGTGCGCTGCGGCCGGGGCGTCCCCCGTGCGGCGGGTGCCACCTTTGGGTCTTCGTTTGGATCAGGCCGGATCGACGAGAGGCTCTAGTAGTCCGTCACGTCCAAGTCCGCCGTGTCCTCGCCCTCTTCCTCCAGGGCGCGCCTGACCACCCGCAGCGCCATGCCCTCCGCATACCCCTTGCGGGCCAGCATCCCGGCCAGGCGCCGCAGGCGGCGGTCACGGTCGAGGCCCCTGGTGGAGCGCAGCTTGCGCGCCACCAGTTCGCGGGCGGTCGCCTCCTCCTGGTCCGAGTCGAGCTGTCCCACAGCCTCGTCGATGAGAGCGGAGTCCACGCCCTTGGTGCGCAGCTCCCGCACCAAGGCGCGCCGGGCGAGGCCCCGGCCGTGATGCCGGGACTCCACCCACGCGTCGGCGAAGGCGGCGTCGTTGATCAGGCCCACATCCTCGAAACGGGAGAGGACCTCCTCGGCAACCTCCGGGGGGATCTCCCGTTTGTGCAGCGCGTCCGCGAGCTGCTTGCGGGTGCGCGGGGTCCCGGTGAGCAGGCGCAGGCAGATCGCCCGCGCCCGCTCAGCCGGATCCTTGGGCGACAGCTCCTTCTCGGCCCTCGACGAGTCAGGGCTGTCACCCGGCCATTCGGTTCGCCGGGCCATTCCCGCTAGCCCTTGGCCGCCGCCGTCTTGGCCGCCTTGGCCTTGGATGCAGGCGCGGGCACCGCCTTCGCCGCGTCCTCTGCCGGCGCCGCTGCGGCCGCGTCCGCACCGGGCTCCGCCGCCGAGGCTTCCGGCCTGACGCCGACGCCGAGCTTCTCCTTGATCTTCTTCTCGATCTCGTTGGCGAGGTCGGGGTTGTCCTTGAGGAAGTTGCGGGCGTTCTCCTTGCCCTGACCGAGCTGGTCGCCCTCATACGTGTACCAGGCGCCGGCCTTGCGGACGAAGCCGTGCTCCACGCCCATGTCGATCAGGCCGCCCTCGCGGCTGATGCCCTGGCCGTAGAGGATGTCGAACTCGGCCTGCTTGAAGGGCGGGGCGACCTTGTTCTTGACGACCTTGACGCGGGTGCGGTTGCCGACCGCGTCCGTGCCGTCCTTGAGGGTCTCGATACGGCGGATGTCGAGACGCACGGAGGCGTAGAACTTGAGCGCCCGGCCACCGGTCGTGGTCTCCGGGGAGCCGAACATCACACCGATCTTCTCGCGGAGCTGGTTGATGAAGATCGCGGTGGTCTTGGACTGGTTGAGCGCGCTGGTGATCTTCCGGAGCGCCTGGCTCATCAGCCGCGCCTGAAGACCCACGTGCGAGTCGCCCATCTCGCCCTCGATCTCCGCCTTGGGCACGAGGGCCGCGACGGAGTCGATGACGATCAGGTCGAGCGCGCCCGAGCGGACGAGCATGTCGACGATCTCGAGCGCCTGCTCGCCGTTGTCCGGCTGGGAAAGGATGAGGTTGTCAATGTCGACGCCGAGCTTCTTCGCGTACTCGGGGTCGAGGGCGTGCTCCGCGTCCACGAAGGCCACGGCTCCGCCCGCCTTCTGGGCGTTGGCCACGGCGTGCAGCGTGAGGGTGGTCTTACCGGAGGACTCCGGTCCGTACACCTCCACCACGCGGCCGCGCGGCAGGCCGCCGACTCCGAGGGCGACGTCGAGCGCGGTCGACCCGGTGGGGATGACCTCGACGGGCTCGTTCGGCCGCTCGCCCAGCCGCATCACGGCACCTTTGCCGAATTGCCGTTCAATCTGTGCGAGCGCGGCGTCGAGCGCCTTCTCGCGGTCGGTACCTGCCATGGGTTCCACCCGATTTGCTTGTGTCGATCGCTTCACGTCAAAGACGCTAACCCCTGCCACTGACAATGGGCTCCGCCGCCGGCCCAGCCTGTGGATAACTCACGGAATCAGGGCCGGAACCCCATAAGAATGGATGTTCGATTTTACTGTCAAGCGCACCACGCGCGCACCACGCCGATGCGTGGAACCCCGTGATCCGGCCTCGGCGCACGGCCTCGTGACCGGGCGCCTGCCCCGCCTCAGCCCTCGCCGCCGGCCTGCGGAGGCACCGCGCCCTGCGGAGGCACGGGCGCCTGCGGAGCCACCGCGGCCCGCGCGTCCTGCCCTGCCGAGGGACCTCGCCGGCCGCTTCCCAGCGCGCTGCGCACCCGCGCGAGCGCACGGCCGCCGCCGTGCCTGCTGTGACTATGGACCCGCGGGTCGTCGGTCACCGCGTACCGCTTCACGTAAGCGCCGAGGAACGCCTGGAGGGTCGCGACCGCCGGGATCGCGATCAGGGCACCGACCGCTCCCAGCAGCGCCGTGCCGGCGACGACGGAACCGAAGGCCACCGCCGGGTGGATGTCGACCGTCCTGGCGGTGAGCTTCGGCTGCAGTACGTAGTTCTCGAACTGCTGGTAGACGACGACAAAACCGAGTACCCAGAGCGCGTACCAGGGGTCGACGGTGAACGCGATCAGCATCGGCAGGGCACCCGCCAAGTATGTGCCGATGGTCGGAATGAACTGGGACACCAGGCCGACCCAGACCGCCAGGGCCGGGGCGTACGGCACTTCGAGGATCTGCAGCAAAATGTAGTGCGCGATTCCGGAGATCAGCGCCATCAGGCCGCGCGAGTAGAGGTATCCCCCGGTCTTGTCGACCGCGATCTCCCAGGCGCGCAGCACCTCTGTCTGCTTGGCCGGGGGCAGCACGGAGCACAGCGCGCGTCGCAGCCGGGGCCCGTCGGCCGCGAAGTAGAAGGAGAACAGGAAGATCGTCAGCAGCTTGAAGAGCCCGCCGAGTACGGTGGCGGAGACGTCCAGCACCCCGGTGGCGCTGTTCTGGACATACTTCCGCAGCCAGTCCGAGCGCAGCAGGCTGTCCTGGACCTCGACCCGGGAGAGCTCCGTGTGGAACGTGTCGTTGATCCAGCGGATGACCGAGTCGAGATATTTGGGGAAGTCCTCGACCATCTCGATGATCTGGCCGGCCAGCATCGAACCGAGCAGGACGACGAAGCCCACACCGGCGACCAGCACCGCGAAGAAGACCAGGAAGGTGGCAAGGCCCCGGCGCATGCCGCGTGCCGCCATCCGGCCGACCGCGGGTTCGATCGCAAGCGCCAGGAAGAAGGCGATCAGGATGTTGACCAAAAGGCCGATCAACTGGTGGAAGGCCCAGCTGCCGAGCTGGAAACAGGCGTAGAGCGCCAGCGCGAGGATCATCGCTCTCGGCAGCCAGCGCGGCATGCGTCCGGGCGCGCCGGTCGCGGTCGACACATCCGCTCCCGGGGGCGGGGAGGACGGCGGAGCGGCGGGCACCGTGGCGCCCTGCGCGGGAATGCCCACGGCGGCCTCGTCCGACGCGACCGCATCCTGCGCGGTCCTCTCGTCAGCGGTCATGTCGTCAGCGGTCCCGTCCTGCGGTAGTGCCCTGAGCGGCGTCGGGTGCGACGTCCTGCACAGAGAGGGTGCGGCGCGTTCGTGTCCTGGTCGAGCTCGTTGGGGGAGGTCCTGTCCGGGTCACCGGGCCAGTGTGACCCACCGCGGTGACCGCGGTGGGTCGGCCGGCGTCTCAGCGCTTGTCGGCAGGGATGTCCACGGCGGCGCACACCGCGCGCCACACGTCCTTCGCCTCCCAGCCCTCGGCCAGTGCCTCGTGGATCGTTCGGCCGCCCAATTCAGCCATCACATGGTCCCGTGCGAAGGAGTCGGCGTACACCGCACCGAAGTGGTCGGCCATCCGCTCCCAGAAAATCGTCAACCGCATGCCCCCAGTATCCCGCCCCCAAGAGTGCAGCCTTGTCCGTCCTGCTTCCCGAAAGCCCTCTCCGCTCTACCGTCGGAACATGGCTGGAACCAGAGCAACCACCGATTCCTCTCCCGCGTCCGCGTCGGCGCTCGCGCGCGCGGAGCGCTTCATCTGGCTGACCGCCCGGGTGCTCGAGCAGCGACGGTTCGCCTACCACTTCCTGGGCGGCAGCTCCGACGCCGTCGAAACGGCGCTCGCCGCCTACCTCAACGAGGACGGCGGCTACGGCTACGCCCTCGAACCCGATCTGCGCGGCCCGGTCAGCCAGCCGCTGCACACCGGGCACGCCCTGCGCGTGCTCGACTCCATCGGCCGCTGCGGCGGTCTGCGGGTGGAGCGGATGTGCCGCTACCTCACGGAGGTGTCCACCCCGGACGGCGCCCTGCCCGCCGTCCACCCCTCCCAGCGCGCCTACCCCGCGGCTCCGTTCCTGCCGATCGTCGACGATCCGCCGAGCGAGCTGCTCGCGACGGGGCCGGTAGTCGGTCTGCTGCACCGCAATCAGGTGTGGCACGCATGGCTGTTCCGGGC
Source organism: Streptomyces sp. NPDC006283 (assembly GCF_040613325.1). NCBI lineage: Bacteria > Bacillati > Actinomycetota > Actinomycetes > Kitasatosporales > Streptomycetaceae > Streptomyces > Streptomyces sp. NPDC006283. The sequence continues at coordinate 9,057 of NZ_JBEXRZ010000114.1, forward strand.
CACCGACTTCTGCTGGGCGGCGGTCGACGCGATCGAGAAGTCGCACCCGTACGAGATCGAGGCAGCGATCGCGTTCCTGGACGGCGCACCGGACCGCTCGCGCGCGCAGGCGGCGGCCGACCGGCTCGGCCGGATCGTGCGCGAGCAGCAGCTGGTCGCGCTGGACCCGGAACGGCTCGACGACCAGCCTGTCGCGGCCGGATACGCACCCGGGGAGCACCATTTCGCGTACGACTACGCCCGCACACCCGATTCGCTCGCCCGCCGCTGGTTCACGGACCAGGAGATGACCCGTTCCCTGGAGCACTTGGCAGGCGAGCAGAGGGACGACGGAGGGTGGCCCATCCGGTGGCGCGAATGGGCTCCCGGCACCGCCCTGGAGGCACGGCCGATCGTGACGATCGACGCGCTGCTGACCCTGCGGGCGTACGGCCACGGCGTCGCATGAACGCCCTGGGCGCCGTCCGCGGGCGGTGTGTCCACCGTCCTGCCACCGGCCGGTCAGCCTCCAAGGGCCCGCACCCCGGCCGTCACGGCCACCGCGGCCCCCACCACCACCAGGAAGGGCGCGCGCAGCAGCAGAGCGAGCGCCGCGGCCCCGACCCCTGCGACCCTCGCGTCGAGCACAAGCGATTGGCCCGTGCTGAAGGTCTGCTGCGCAGTCAGCGCGGCCAGCAGGGCGACGGGAAGCAGTGCGGCCAGCCGCTGCACGAGAGGCCGCTCGAGCGTGTCGGCCGGCACCAGCAGGCCGACGAGCTTCACGAGATAGCAGCCGACAGCCGTCAGTGCGATCGCGATCCAGATACTCATCGCTCCTCACCCTTCCCCTGCACACGCGTCTTCTCCGGCGCAGACTTCGTCCTCTCCGCCCCTCCACCGATCGCTCGCCCCTTGAACCACAGCACTGCGGGAGCGGCCAGCGCCGCGACGAGCACCGGCACTCCGGCGGGCAGCACCGGCAGGAACCCGAGCCCGAGCACCACCGCGAGCCCGGCCACGGCACGTTCGGTGGCCGTGCGCAGCATCGGCGCGAGCAGCGCGAGGAAGACCGCCGGGCCCGCCGCGTCCAGCCCCCAGGCGTCGGTGTCGCCGAGGGCCTCGGCGCCGAGGGCCCCGAGGAGTGTGGTCAGGTTCCACAGCACGTACAGGGTGAGGCCGGTGACGGTGAAGCCGAGTCGTACGCTGCGCCGTGTGGGCTGGGCGAGGGCGACGGCCGTGGTCTCGTCGATGACCCAGTGCGCGGCGAGCGGCCGTACGAAGCGGGGCAGTGCGAGCAGCTGCGACAGCCGCAGCCCGTAGAAGGCGTTGCGTACGCCCAGGAAGAAGGCACCGGCCGCTGCCGCCAGCGGGTTTCCGCCCGCCGCGATCGCGCCCACGAGCGCGAACTGCGACGCTCCGGTGAACACGAGGAGGCTGAGCGCGCAGGTCTGCAGAAGGGTCAGGCCGGATCCCGCCGAGGTCACGCCGAAGGCGAAGCCGGAGAGGCCGACGGCGATGCCCACGCCGAGTGCGTCCCGGACGACGGCCGAGTCCGGCTTCGGCGCCGGGCGGGCCCCTTCTGTCCCTGCCCCGGAGGGAGCCGACCCGCTGGCGGTCCCTGCCCTCGGGGAGACCGAACCCCCGATGGCCACGGGCCCCGGGGAGACCGAACCGCCGACGGGCACGGGCCCGCGCGCGGACGTCCTGAGCGCCGCGGACGGCCCTCGGGCCGGAGGGACCGCCCCGGAGGAGATGTCTGGTCGAGCTGTCTGTTCTGGCACGTCCCGGACGTTACGCAGGCCCGCTCCCCGCGGTCTTGTACGTTCTTGCGCGCTCCTTGCGGTACGCACCCGGCGTGACGCCGACGATCCGCGTGAAGTGGCGGTTCAGATGGGGCTGGTCGGTGAACCCGACGGCGACGGCCGCCTCGGCCGGTGACGTACCAGCGTCCAGGAGGTGCCGGGCACGCCGCACCCGCGCGTCGGTGAGCCAGGTGTGCGGCGGCAGCCCGTAGGTGGCCTTGAAGGCGCGGAGCAGCGCGAAGGGGCTGACCCCTAGTTCCTGCGCCAGTTCTTCGAGGGACGGCGGCTGTTCCATCCGCTCTTCGAGAAGCTGCTTCGCGGCGACTGCGGTGCGTGCCCCTGCCGCGAGGGGCGAGCGGGCGGGCAGTGAACGCCCGTGGCGGTGCAGCAGTCTGGCAACGGTCAGGCGCAGGACGCTGTCGGCGGCGAGCGCGTTGCCCTCCTCCGCAGCCCGGTGCACCTCGTGGACCAGCCGGGCGGCGTCGGGGTCCTCGACGATCGTCTCTGCGAATCCGGCCGTGCCGCGCAGGGTGGTCGTCTCCTCGGCGATGCCGGCGACCAACTGTGAGGACGGGTAGAGGGTGGAGTACACCCAGCCCTCCGGCACTCCGGCCCTGGCGGAGTGCGGCACCTCGGGATTGATCATGACTACGGTTCCGGGTCTCGCCCGCACCGTCCCGTCCGGCAGAAGGACGTCCTCGATGCCGCGGCGGACCGCACCGAAGACGAACCCCTCGTGGATGTGGCGGGGGAAGGAGTGGCGCACGTAGCGTGCCCGCAGTAGGTCGAGGCCGGGCACTCCTGGGTACTGCCAGTGCCGCGCCCACTCGCCCCTCTCCTCCGGCGCCGTGTCCTTCTCCATGCAGCCATTCTGCGCCCGGCTCCATGCGGCGGGCCTGCGCGTCCATGTCCTGGACACGCGTTGTCAGTGGTCGGGTGCACGATGGTGGACATGGCCAGGACTGCGCTCGACTCCTTCTCCCCCGCGACCCGAGGCTGGTTCACGGGGGCGTTCAGCGCGCCCACCGCCGCGCAGGAGGGGGCGTGGCAGGCGATCGGCGAGGGCTCGGACGTGCTGGTGGTGGCGCCGACGGGCTCGGGCAAGACGCTGGCCGCCTTCCTGGCCGCCCTGGACCGGCTGACGTCCACACCGCCGCCGGCGGAGCCGAAGAAGCGCTGTCGCGTGCTGTACGTGTCCCCGCTGAAGGCCCTCGCGGTCGATGTGGAACGCAACCTCCGCAGCCCGCTCACCGGTATCCGCCAAGAGTCGGTGCGGCTCGGGCTGCCGGAGCCGGAGGTGCGCGTCGGTATCCGCTCCGGCGACACCCCTCCCGCGGAGCGCCGGGCGCTGGTCACCAGGCCGCCGGACATTCTGATCACCACGCCCGAGTCGCTGTTCCTGATGCTCACCTCGGCCGCCCGGGACGCGCTGGCGGGTGTCGAGACCGTGATCCTGGACGAGGTACACGCCGTCGCGGGCACGAAGCGCGGCGCCCACCTCGCGCTGTCCCTGGAGCGCCTCGACGAGCTGCTGCCCCGTCCGGCCCGCAGGATCGGCCTGTCGGCGACGGTGCGGCCGGTGGACGAGGTGGCCCGCTATCTCTCTCCGCAGCGCCGGGTGGAGATCGTGCAGCCGCCCTCCGGCAAGGAGTTCGACCTCTCGGTCGTCGTTCCGGTGGAGGACCTCGGTGAGCTCGGTGGCTCCCCGGCGTCCGACACCTCCGACGGTGTCGCGGAGAAGCCCTCGATCTGGCCTCATGTCGAGGAGCGCATCACCGATCTCGTCCAGGCGCACCGTTCCACGATCGTCTTCGCCAACTCCCGCCGCTTGGCGGAGAGGCTGTGCAACCGCCTCAACGAGATCGCCTACGAGCGGGCCATGGGCGAGCCCATGCCCGACGGCGCGCCGCCGGCCGAGATCATGGCGCAATCAGGGGCGGCTCAGGGCGCCCCGCCCCTCCTCGCCCGCGCCCACCACGGCTCGGTCTCCAAGGAGCAGCGCGCCCTCGTGGAGGAGGACCTCAAGGCGGGCCGGCTGCCCGCGGTCGTCGCCACCTCCAGTCTCGAGTTGGGCATCGACATGGGCGCCGTGGACCTGGTCGTCCAGGTCGAGTCCCCGCCGTCCGTCGCCTCCGGCCTGCAGCGCGTGGGCCGTGCAGGCCACCAGGTGGGCGCGGTCTCCACGGGAGTGGTCTTCCCCAAGTACCGCGGCGATCTGGTGCAGGCTGCGGTGGTTACGGAGCGGATGCGCACCGGCTCCATCGAGTCGATGCGTATCCCGTCGAACCCACTGGACGTGCTGGCGCAGCAGCTGGTCGCGATGGTCGCCCTGGACACCTGGCAGTTCGACGACCTGCTTTCGCTGGTGCGCCGTGCCGCGCCCTTCGCGTCTCTGCCCGAGTCCGCCTTCACGGCCGTCCTGGACATGCTCGCCGGCCGTTATCCCTCGGACGCGTTCGCCGAGCTGCGGCCGCGAGTGGTCTGGGACCGGATCGCCGGCACGGTCACCGGCCGCCCGGGCGCGCAGCGCCTGGCGGTCACGTCCGGCGGCACGATCCCGGACCGCGGTCTCTTCGGCGTCTTCCTCGCCGGCGCCGACCCGAAAAAGGGCGGCGGCCGGGTCGGTGAGCTCGACGAGGAGATGGTCTACGAGTCCCGGGTGGGCGACGTCTTCACCCTGGGCACCACGTCCTGGCGGATCGAGGACATCACCCGGGACCGGGTGCTTGTCTCCCCCGCCCCCGGTGTGCCGGGCCGGCTCCCATTCTGGAAGGGCGACCAGCTGGGCCGGCCCCTTGAGCTGGGGCGCGCCGTCGGCGCCTTCCTGCGCGAGGTCGGCGGGCTCTCCCCCGAGGACGGCCGTCTGCGCCTGGTGGCCGCCGGCCTTGATGCCTGGGCCGCGGACAACGTACTGGCCTATCTCGATGAGCAGCGCCGCGCCTGCGGCCATGTGCCCGACGACCGGACGATCCTGGTGGAGCGGTTCCGCGACGAGCTGGGCGACTGGCGGGTGGTGATCCACTCCCCGTTCGGCGCCCAGGTGCACGCGCCGTGGGCGCTGGCGCTGGGCGCCCGCCTCACCGAGCGCTACGGCATGGACACCCAGGTCATGCACGCCGACGACGGCATCGTGTTGCGTCTGCCCGACGCGGACCTGATGGGCCTGGATCTGCTGGACCAGGAGCCGGTCCATGCGGACACGTCGTTCGACAGCGAGCAGGCCCCAGTCGGCGCGGCGGACGCCGTTTTCGACAAGGGTGAGATCAGTCAGATCGTCACCGATCAGGTGGGTGGCTCGGCGCTGTTCGCCTCCCGGTTCCGCGAATGCGCCGCCCGCGCGCTGCTGTTGCCGCGCCGCTCACCGGGGAAGCGCACGCCGCTGTGGCAGCAGCGTCAGCGCGCGGCCCAATTGCTGCAGGTGGCGAGCGAGTTCGGCTCGTTCCCGATCGTCCTCGAAGCGGTCCGCGAATGCCTGCAGGACGTCTTCGACGTCCCGGGGCTCACGGAGCTGATGGGCGACATCGAGTCGCGCCGGGTCCGCCTGGTGGAGGTCACCACCCCCGAGCCGTCACCCTTCGCCCGCTCCCTGCTCTTCGGTTACGTCGCCCAGTTCCTGTACGAGGGCGACTCCCCGCTGGCCGAGCGGCGTGCCGCCGCACTGTCGCTGGACTCACGGCTGCTCTCCGAGCTGCTCGGCCAGGCGGAGCTGCGGGAGCTGCTCGACCCGGACGTGCTCACGGAGCTGGAGCGGGAGCTGCAGTGGTTGACGGACGACCGGCGGATCAAGGACCCCGAGGGCGTGGCCGATCTGCTGCGTGTCCTCGGTCCTCTGACGGACGAGGAGCTCGTCGAGCGCGGCGGCGATCCGGCCTGGCCGCAGGAGCTCGCCGCATCGCGCCGCGCCATCCGTGTCCGCATCGCGGGGGCCGACCACTGGGCGGCGATCGAGGACTCCGGCCGGCTGCGGGACGCCCTGGGCACCGCGCTGCCCGTGGGCGTGCCGGAGGCGTTCACCGAGCCGGTGAAGGACCCGTTCGGAGATCTTCTGGCCCGGTTCGCCCGCACGCACGGCCCGTTCACCTCTGCACAGGCCGCCGCCCGCTTCGGGCTCGGCGCGGCGGTCACCGAGGGCGGTCTGCAGCGCCTCGCCGCGAGCGGCCGGGTCGTGCAGGGCGAGTTCCATCCCTCGGGCATCGGCCAGGAATGGTGCGACGCCGGTGTGCTGCGCCGACTGCGCAGGCGTTCGCTGGCAGCCCTGCGCCACGAGCTGGAGCCGGTGCCTCCCGCCGCGCTGGCAACCTTCCTCCCCCAGTGGCAGCACCTGGGCAGCAACAGTCTGCGCGGCATCGACGGCCTCGCCCGCGCCCTGGAACAGCTGCAGGGCGCCGCGGTACCGGCCTCGGCCCTCGAGAAGCTGATCCTCCCGTCCCGCGTCGCTCACTACAGCAGCACCCTTCTGGACGAACTGACCACCACCGGCGAAGTCCTGTGGGCCGGTGCCGGCGCCCTGCCCGGCAAGGACGGCTGGGTCTCCCTCTATCTGGCCGACGCCGCGCCTCTGCTGCTGCCCCAGCCCCATCCACTGGAGATGACAGCGCTGCACGAGTCGATCCTCACCGCCCTCTCCGGCGGTTACGGCCTGTTCTTCCGCCAGATCGCCGACCAGGTGCGGTCCACCACGCATCCCGACGCCACCGACCCCGCCATGGCCGACGCCATATGGGATCTCGCCTGGTCCGGCCGGCTCACCAACGACACGCTGGCTCCTTTGCGCGCCTTCCTCGGCTCCGGTCGTACGACGGGGTCCACCGCCCATCGCGCCAAGCGCACGGTCCCCCGCGGCCGCTACGGCAGCCTCACCGCTGCTGCTCGCACCGCCTCCCGCACGGGCCCACCGACGGTGAGCGGCCGCTGGTCCCTGCTCCCGCCCGCCGAGCCCGAGCCGACCCACCGGGCCCACGCACTGGCCCGCACCCTGCTGGACCGCCACGGTGTGGTGACGCGAGGCGCGGTGGCGGCCGAGGGGGTCGAGGGCGGCTTCTCCGCCACGTACCGCATCCTGTCGGCCTTCGAGGACACGGGACAGGCCCGCCGCGGCTATGTCGTCGAGGGTCTGGGCGCCGCCCAGTTCGCGATGGACGGCGCGGTCGACCGCCTGCGCGCAGCGTCCACGGCGCGGGACCGGGCCGAAGGGCAGGCGGTACCGCACGCGGTGGTGCTGGCCGCGGCGGACCCGGCCAATGCCTACGGGGGCGCACTCTCCTGGCCCGAGCCGCCGGACGGCGCCGGTCACAAGCCCGGCCGCAAGGCGGGCTCGCTGGTGGTTCTCGTCGACGGAGAGCTGACCCTTTACATGGAGCGGGGCGGAAAGACGCTGCTGGCGTGGGCCACCGACCCGGAATCGCCCGCACTGCGCGCGGCGGCCGAGGCTCTGGCCACCGCCGCGCGTGACGGCGCCCTCGGCACCGTGACCGTGGAGCGGGTCAACGGCACCCCCGCCCTGACAGCCCCGTCGGCCCGTGCACTGGAGACCGCCGGGTTCCACGCCACCCCGAGGGGGCTGCGTATGCGTCCCTGACACCGTCCGGGGCACCACCACCGGCGCCGCCCGTCACGCATCATGGATGTCATGCCCGAAGGAGACACCGTCTGGCTGACCGCCCACCGCCTGCACCAGGCGCTGGCCGGGCAGGTTCTGACCCGGTCCGATCTCCGTGTCCCGCGCTTCGCCACGGCGGATCTGACCGGCCGGACCGTGCTGGACGTGACGCCGCGCGGCAAGCATCTGCTCACTCGCTTCGAGGGCGGGCTGACCCTGCACTCGCATCTGCGGATGGACGGCTCCTGGCGCGTGTTCGGCACCGGGGAGCGCTGGCGTGGCGGCCCCACGCACCAGATCCGGGCCATTCTGGGCAACGTCGCCCACACCGCTGTCGGCTATCGCCTCCCCGTCGTCGAGCTGCTGCGTACCGCCGACGAAGAGCAGGCCGTCGGCCACCTCGGCCCCGATCTGCTCGGCCCTGACTGGGATCCCGCCAAGGCGGTCGCGAACCTGCTCGCCGACCCGGCCCGGCCCCTCGGCGAGGCACTCCTCGACCAGCGGAATCTTGCCGGCATCGGCAACGTCTACAAGTCGGAGCTGGCCTTCCTGGCCCGTGCCACGCCCTGGCTGCCGGTGGGCGACCTGCCTGACGGCACCCCTGAGCGGCTCGTGGCCACCGCGCAGCGGCTCCTCGAAGCGAACAAGCAGCGTTTCGACCGGCGCACCATGACCGGCGGCGCCGACCCCTCGCAGAAGCTGTATGTCTACGGGCGCGAAGGCCGCCCCTGCCCGCGCTGCGGCGCACCCGTCCGCAAGGCCGACCAGGGGGACGGGAGCCGAGAAAGGCCGACCTACTGGTGTCCACGCTGCCAGAGCGGTCCCCCCGCCTGACACCGACCACCGGCGCACCTCGGCGGAAAAGCGGTCTCCCCGTACAAGCAGTTTCGACGAACAGACAATTGACGATCCGTCAGATACGGTCGTACGGTCCCGTCATGGCCCTCACCGCGTACGACCTCACCGGCCGGACCGCGTTCGTCACCGGAGCGGGCAGCGGAATCGGCCGCGCCTCAGCCACCCTGCTCGCCGAGGCAGGAGCCGTCGTGCACTGCGCCGACCGGGACGAGAAGGGCCTTCGGGAGACCGGCGCCCTGATCGCCGCAGCCGGAGGAACGGCAGTCACCCACACCCTCGACGTCACCGACCGCCCCGCCCTCTCGGCAGCCGTCGACCAGGCGGACCGCCTCGACATCCTGGCCGCCGTCGCAGGTGTCATGCATACAAGCTCGGTCCTCGAGACGAAGCCCGACGATCTGGACCGCGTACTCGCCGTCAACTTCAAGGGTGTTCTGTTCGCCTGCCAGGCGGCGGCCCCCGCCATGATCGCCTCAGGCGGCGGCTCCATCATCACCATGGCCTCCGGCGCGGTCGACGCGGCCACCCCCGGCCTGCTCTGCTACGGCGCATCGAAGGCGGCAGTGGTCCAGCTGACCAGGACGCTCGCGGCCGAACTCGGGCCGCACGGGGTCCGCGTGAACGCCGTCGCACCCGGCTGGGTCCGCACACCGATGACGGCGCGTCACGACACGGAGCTCCAGCACCGCGCGGAGAGCACGATGGCACGGATGTCACCGCTGCGCCGTGTCGGCGAGCCCGACGACGTCGCCCACACCGTTCTTCATCTGGCTTCCGAGGCCTCGTCCTTCACGACGGGTCAGATATTCCGCCCGAACGGCGGCGTCGCAATGCCCTGGTAGTAGCTCTGCGGGCCGCCGTCGCATGCACGGGAAGCAGACTCAGGCCCCAACCGCCCGCCGCCACCGCCCCTTCGACGACCCCCGCGTGCTCCGGTATCAGCGCCAGCCGCAGGACGGCCCACCACCACACTGCGCCCAGAACGAGTCCGAACACGACAACAGGCACGAGGACCGCCCCGCGTACCGCCATGGCTGCCTCCTCCGGCCCACGCTAGTGCGACGCGAGAGGCCGCGGGGAGGGCGCACGGTTGGCCGACACGGCGCGTGAAGGCACCAGTTGTGCGCTCGGGGTCATGCGCTTTCGGCCTGGAACATCCATGCGTGCTTCTCGAGGTCTGCCGTCAGCTGAATCAGAATGTCCTGGCTCACCGGGTCCGGTTCGTCGGTCGCCTCGATGCGCTGCCGCATCCTCGCGATGACCGCACCCAGGGCGTCCACCATCGTCCGCACCACGTCGACATCCTTGATCCACCCGTCCGGCACCGAGCCGATCGCGCTCTGCGACGCCACCGACGCTGCGCGCCCGTCGGGGCTCACGCCGATCGCGGAACAGCGCTCGGCGACGGTGTCGGAGTGCTGCCGCGCCGTGTCGACGACCTCGTCGAGTTGGAGGTGGACGGACCTGAAGCGAGGACCGACGACGTTCCAGTGCACCTGCTTGGCCACCAGGCCGAGATCCACCAAGTCGACCAGCGCGCCCTTCAGGGCTTCGCCGACGGTCTTGAGGTCCGCATCGGACAGAGAGCTTTTCACGACAGACATGCACGTCCTCCACTCGGTTCAGCGGCTACCGTCCACCATTGCATAACTACCGAAAAGGGTCATTCGGGACGGTTGGTGCCCAGGGCAAACAAAAACCCCGACCGGTACGCGAGTACCAGTCGGGGCCCAGTGCAAACCAAGCCGTACGGGATTGTGCGGGACCTGCGGCTCAGGCGGCGACGACGTCGACCGCTTCCGCAGGCGCCTTGATCGTCACCCGCTCCGTCGGCACACCTGCCACCGACGTCACGGAGACGGAGCCCAGCATCGGACGTACCGGTGCGGGCACCTCGCCGGCGGCTGCCGACTCGGCCAGTTCGGCCAGCGACAGTTCGTCGCTCACCTCACGCATGAGCTCGGACATCCGTACGTCAAGCGCGTCGCAGATCGCGGAGAGCAGCTCAGAGGACGCCTCCTTCTGCCCCCGCTCCACCTCGGAGAGATAGCCGAGCGAAACTCGGGCGGACGAGGAGACTTCGCGCAGAGTACGGCCCTGGCGCTGGCGCTGCCGACGCAGCACGTCACCAAGCAGGCGACGGAGCAGAATCATCGGTGGCTCCCTCCTCGGACCGCGTAGCCGCATCCTTCACGCCCCACCGTACCGCCTTGCGCCGCGGCCGTGCGGGGAGCGATGTCGTGTTCACTCAGGGCTGCAAACATCAATTCCCCCCGTTCTGTTCCGTATCCTGTGCCCGCGCGTTCCCGTGCAGTTCCTCACGGAGCAGCTCCAGCACGCTCCGTACACTCTCTCTACGGATTTCCCCGCGGTCGCCGTTCAACCTCAAAGCGGCCACTTTCCCTGTGCCCCCCGGCCCCGCGACCGCCACGAAAACCGTCCCGACGGGTTGTCCGTCCTGCGCGTCCGGCCCTGCTACGCCGGTGGTGGCGACGCCCCAGTCGGCGCCCATCAGTTCCCGCACACCGGCCGCCATCTGGGACGCAACGCGCGGATCCACCGCGCCGCACTCCTCCAGAAGGGTCGCATCGACGCCGAGAACATCCCTCTTGAGGGTGGTTGCGTAGGCCGTCACGGACCCCCGAAAGGCTTTTGATGCCCCAGGTACCGAGGTGAGCTCCGCGGCCACCAGACCGCCCGTCAGGGACTCCGCGACGGCCAGCGTCCGGCCACGCTCCGCAAGCAGCGCCAAGACGTTCGCCGCGTCGGTCACCTCGACGTGCCCTCCGTGGCCCGCTGCGCCGCCAGCCCTCTGCGCCTCAGCACGATCGCCTGCCGCACGTAGTCGAGGCCGGTGACGACCGTCAGGATGACGGCGAGGGCCATCACCCAGAAGCGCAGGGTTGCCAGCGGCCCGGTCAGCATGAGCACGTACATGCCGACGGCGGTGCCCTGCGCGAGCGTCTTCATCTTTCCGCCGCGGCTGGCCGGAATCACCGCGTGCCGGATGACCCAGAACCGCATCAGGGTGATGCCGAGCTCCCGGAAGAGGATCACCCCGGTAACCCACCACGGAAGATCACCGAGCGCCGAGAGACAGATCAGCCCGGCCGCCATGATCGCCTTGTCGGCGATCGGATCCGCGATCTTCCCGAAGTCGGTGACCAGGTTGTACGTCCGGGCCAGATGGCCGTCGAAGATGTCGGTGATCATGGCGACGGCGAACGCCGCCCAGGCCCATGCCCGCCATGCCGGGTCGTGGCCACCGTCCTGCAGCAGCAGCACGACGAACGCCGGCACCAGCACGAGCCGCATCATGGTCAGGATGTTCGCGATGTTCCACAGGCTGGCCTGATTGACGGCCGCAGCGCCCAGCTTGCCGCCGGGCGCCGGCCTTCCGGTGCCGCCCGCCGCGGATGCCGGCACTCCGGTCATCTGCCCGCCTCCTCGTCAGGGATCCGGGAGCCGACCCCCAGAACCTCGCAGTACTCCGCCACCAGGTCCACACCCTCGGTGCCGACAACCTTCGCCGCGACCAGACGGCCGGGTTCAAGACCCTCGGCCGAGGTGAAGACGACCTGGCCATCCGTCTCGGGCGCCTGGTGAGCGGCCCGGCCCACTGCGCCGTCCTCGTCGTCGACCGACTCCACCAGCACCTCGAGCATCTCGCCCAGGCGCTCCTCCGCCCGTTGTGCGGTGAGCTCGTCCGCGATCCGCGACAGGTGCTCGAGCCGCTCCGCGATGACGTCGGCGTCCAGCTTGTCGTCGTAGCCGACGGCCTCCGTGCCCTCCTCGTCGCTGTAGCCGAAGACGCCGATGGCATCGAGGCGCGCCTCGATGAGGAAGCGTTCCAGCTCGGCGAAGTCCGCCTCGCTCTCGCCGGGGAAGCCGACGATGAAGTTGGACCGCACACCGGCCTGGGGGGCCTTGCCGCGGATGGTCTCCAGCAGTTCCAGGAAGCGCTCGGTGTCACCGAAGCGCCGCATCGCCCGCAGCACACCGGGCGCCGAGTGCTGGAAGGACAGGTCGAAGTACGGGGCGACCTTCGGCGTCGAGGTGAGGACGTCGATCAGCCCGGGCCGCATCTCGGCGGGCTGCAGATAGCTGACGCGCACCCGCTCGATGCCGTCGACCGCCGCGAGATCGGGCAGCAGGGTCTCCAGCAGGCGGATGTCTCCGAGGTCCTTGCCGTAGGAGGTGTTGTTCTCGGAGACCAGCATGATCTCCTTGACGCCCTGCTCGGCCAGCCAGCGCGTCTCGCCGAGCACGTCGCCGGGCCGGCGCGAGATGAAGGAGCCGCGGAACGAAGGGATGGCGCAGAAGGTGCAGCGCCGGTCGCAGCCGGAGGCGAGCTTCACCGAGGCCACCGGGCTGGTGCCGAGGCGACGGCGCAGCGGCGCGCGCGGCCCGGACACCGGTGCGATGCCCTCCGGCAGGTCCTCGGGCGCCGGGGCAACGTCCCCGTGCCCGGGCAGGGCCACCTCGGTGGCACCCTGCCGCTCGACGGGGCTCAGCGGCAGCAGCTTGCGCCGGTCGCGGGGGGTGTGGGCGGCATGGACGCCACCGCTCAGGATGGTCTGCAGGCGGTCGGAGATGTCGGCGTAATCGTCGAAT
>NZ_JBEXRZ010000115.1:0-21703 GCF_040613325.1 Streptomyces sp. NPDC006283
ACCACCTCGTATCCCCGCGCCTCCACATCACGAATCGCCACATCGAGGCGCGCACGCAGTTCTTTCGGGACTCCGCTCGCGCTGCGCGCGGCGGCGGCCGGGCTCCCGATCACCCAACTGTCGGTCTATGAACCGCCGTTCGCGACCGACCCGGCGGCCCCGGACCGGAATACCGAGTACGTCGGCCGGATGACGGCGCTGCTGGCCCAGGGCCGGCGGGCCGGCGCACTGGCCGCGTTCCTGGGATCCGTCGGCATGCCGGAGGAGGCGGTTTCCGGGCTCCGGCTGCTGCCGCTGTGGTCCGACATGGAGGCGCTCGCGCACACCCTGGCGTACGACCACGAGGTGATGGGCGACGGCATGGTGCCGACGGGCCTCCTCGGCACGATCACCACCCCGGTGATGGTCGTCGACGGCGGGGCGAGCCCGGCCGCCGTGCGCGAGGCCGCCCGCCTGGTGGCCACCGCCCTCCCCCGCGGCCGGCACCGCACCCTGACGGGCCAGACCCACGAGGTCGCCCCCCACGTCCTGGCTCCGACACTGCTGCGGTTCCTCAACGGGTGAACGCCGTCACAGGACGACGGTCGCCCGCGAAAACCCGTTGACCACGCCGGGACTCCCCGTGCGACGATCCCCGCATGATCTACGGAATCGAGTCCCGCCTCACCTGGTGAGCGCCATGGACGAGCGCGCCGCGCTCAACACCCGTCCTTCCCTGTACGAGCAGGCCCTGCGCCTGGATCGCGCGGACCGCAACGGGCCTCCGCCGCGTACGACCTCCGCGATCCGGTCCGGTGACCGCGGGAAACGCCCCAGGCGCACCTGGCAGGAGACCAGGAACGCCGCACGGGAGGCACTTGAAGCGGTGCTGGCCGAGCCGGATCCCGCACGGGCCGCCGAAGAGGTCGACCGGCGCCTGCCCGAGCTGCAAGTGAGGGTCGGTCATCTCACCGCAGCCACGAGGGATATGACACTCCCCGACGAGTCGAGGGCCCGGGTTCTCGGCCGGCATCTCACCCGCAGCGGCACCACCGCGTACGCCGTCGGGGCCGGTATCGCCCTGCTCACACGTCTCGGTGAGGCCGAGGACGTCCCCTACCTGATGGCCCTGGGCCTGCTGCCCGACTTCACGGACGTCGCGATCGGCGCGCTCGATGCGATCGACGCCCGGGCCGCGTCCCTCCTGTGGCTCGACCGTCGTGCGCGCACCGAACAACTCGGCCCTCTGGTCAACGCCCTCACCAGCGGTGACGACGCGGCGGTCCGGGCCCACCTGCTCGATCTGCCCGTACGATCGCGCACGGTGGGCTCCACGACCGCCCGGCGGATCGCCCAGAGCATCCGCCTGCCGGACCTCGTGCGCCATGAAGCGGCCGACCCGGGGATCATCGCCCAGTGCGCACGGCTGCTGGCCCGGATGGCAAGCAGGCGGCATTACGAGCCGGAGATCCTCAACTACCCGGAGGCGGTCGACGCCTACGAAGCCGTCGTCGCCAAGGCGTCCCGGCTCGCCCCGTCCCCCAGCCACCACGCCACGCTGTTGTCGCTGGCGCTGGACCTGCACAGCGGCCCTGCCGTGGCGCTGGACTGGTCCTCCCGGCAGCGTGAGGCATTGCTCGACGCTTGCGGCACGCTCCTCGCCGCTCCCGGCTGGGCCGCCGCCCTGGCCGCCCTGGAACCCGCCGAGCCCTTGCAGAGTCATCGGCTGCACTGGCTGCGCCGGAACGCGCGGCGGCCGTTCGCCTCCGTGCCGGGCCCGTGCCGGCTGCGTATCGAGGTGGTCGAACCGGACCCGGCGGATCCGGACGTCGTGGAGACCCGGTTCCTCGTCGACGGACGTCCGCTCGTTCCCTGGGCGTTCCGCCGGGGGCCGGGCCACTCCCCCGAGTACCTGCTCGACAACGGTTCACTGCGGGCCACGGCGAACGCACGGGAGGTTCAACTCGCCGAGGCCTACTGCACCGAGGGCTGCTGCGGCGCGCTGCACGTGACCATCCGCCGCGAGGGCGACGAGGTGGTCTGGGGCGGCTGGCGCGGCGCGTCCGGAGGAGTCGTTGTCCCCGAGTACCGCTTCGACGCCGCCCTCTACGACGCCGAGATCACCCGGGCCGAGAACGACCACTCCTGGTCCTGGCCGGCCCGCGACACCGCCCGGCTGATCGCGGCGGGACTGCGCGAGCGGCCGGACCTGCTCACCGGCTGGGACGCCGCGAAGGGGTGGATCGGCACCGATTTCAACGCCCCCCACATCACCGTGCTGTCCTTCATCCTCTGGCCGGGCCTCGCCGCCGGGCGCAAGGACCGGGACGGGCCGTGGCTGCAGTTCGTCTGGCGCCTCCCGGACGACGGCACACCCCCGGCGGAACGCGCAGCCGCCGCGCTGCGCCGTCTCGCCGCGGACGACCCGAAGACGTACGCGGACGTCATCGGCGGCTCCCGTGAGTACGCGGAGGAACTCGGCTACTCCTGGCCCGAAGGGGGACGCCGCCGCGGCTGACCGAAAGCGTGACCATGTCCCTGATCACGCTTGTAGGGTCCCGGCATGAGCCATGTGACCGTCAACGGTGTCGCGATCCACTACACCGAACAGGGCCCGGTCGACGGCCCGCCCGTCATTCTCGTCCACGGGCACCCCTTCAACCGCACGCTCTGGGCGCCACAGGCCGAGGCGCTGGGTGCCACCGGATACCGGGTCGTCACGCCGGACCTACGGGGATACGGCGAGAGCGAGGTGGTCCCCGGCAGGACCCTGCTCTCCGATTTCGCCGACGACCTCGCGGGCCTCCTCGACCACCTGGGGCTGGAACGCGTGGTCGTCGGCGGCGTGTCCATGGGCGGGCAGATCGCGATGGCGTTCCAGAAGGCGTACGCGTCGCGGGTGCGGGCGCTCGTGCTCTGCGACACCTCTCCGGTCGCGGAGACGGACGAGGGCAAGGCGTTCCGCAACAACCTGGCCGACCGGCTGCTCGCCGAGGGGATGGGCGGGTACGCGGACGAGGTGATCGACAAGATGCTCGCCGCGTACAACGTCGCCGGGATGCCCGACGTCGCGGGGCAGGTGCTGACGATGATGCGCACCACGCACCCGGAGGGCGCGGCGGCGGCCCTGCGCGGGCGCGCCGAGCGTCCGGACTATCGCGAAACCCTCGCCGCGGTGAAGGTCCCGACGCTGATCGTGGTCGGCGCGGACGACGCCTACACCCCGGTCTCTGACGCGGAGGCGATGCGGGACCTGATCCCCCACGCCGAGCTCACGGTGATCGACGGCGCCGGGCACCTCCCGGGCGTGGAACAGCCCGAGCGGTTCAACAAGGCGCTGCTGAACTTCCTTGGCACACCGTCGGCTTGGGTCGGCGACGCATAGCGTCCGTCAGGGTGCTCGACACCGGTCTCCGTCGCACCGGCCGCACCTGTCTCCCCAACACCCGCCCGTGCAAGGACGGTTCGTACACTTCGGTGATGAAAGCCCTGCACTGCACGCACTGCGGCGCTGCGGAACTGGAACCGGGATTCGTCGAGGACTCGGGCGAAGGCTCACGTGGTTACGCGCGGTGGATTCAGGGCGCGCTGGAACTCGGTGTGTTCGGCGGCGCGAGGCGGCTCGGCCGGCCGCGACGGCAGATCGACGCGTACCGCTGCGTGAGCTGCGGGCATCTCGAGCTCTTCGCGCACCACCCGGTGTGAGCGCAGCTCACCCTGCGGCCGGGGGTTCCTCGGCCCGCAGGGCGAAGTCGGCACGGCCGAAGCGCACCCCATTGACCTGGAGTTCGATGGCGTGCACACCCGGGTGGTAGCGCCTCGTGGTGATCCTTCGGAACGAATGACCGCGTGAGAACTCCACGGACTCGCCAGGGGCGATGGTCCGCGTCGCCAGTTTGAAGGTCTTGCCGGTCTGCTTGCCGTTGGCCTTGAGGTGGTGCACCACGTAGTCGACGGCGACATCGGCCGACTCCGTACCGGTGTTGGTCACCCGGGCCGTGAAGTGCACGGACTCCCCTATCGCTGCGCTGTCCGCGCTCAGGACCGGCCCCTCGACGCCGAGTTGGGCGGGCGCGGCGAAGCCGAGGAGCAGCAGCGCCTCCGGGTGGCCGTTCTTGATCAGTGTGCGCAGGCCGTGCCGTACGACGCGGGGTGTGTTGTCGTCGGCGGCGTTCAGCCACCGGGCGGCGGTCTCCACGACAAGGTCCGGACGGATCCTGCTGAGGTCGTTCAGGTGGTTGGCGACGGACCGGCGCACGTACTCGCTGTCGTCGCGGTACAGGGCGTTGAGGATCGGCAGAGTGCGACCTGGGTCCGCGACGATCCCGCCGACGCGCTTGGCCCACGGCAGGTACGGCCGGGTCCCCTCCGACGCCAGCCTGCGCACATGCGGGTCGGGGGAAGTGGTCCAGGCCGAGATTGTCCGCAGCGCGTTCCCGAGGTCGTGTTCCAGGAGGGTCCGAATGGCAAACTCTCCGGTCAACCTCGGCGTGAGCTCGGCCAGGAGGGCGAGGGCGTCGGCGAACGCCGCTTCCGTGCCCTCGTCGACAGCCTTGAGGGCGACGGCACTGGTGACGGGCCAGATCAGCCAGCCGCCGAAGCCTTCGGGGTCCGCCGCGGCGGCGCGGCGCACCGTCGAGGCGAGCGTGGCGTAGCTCCCGGGGACGTCGTCGAGCAGGGCGTCGCGCAGCAGGTCGCTGCGCCGGCGCAGCGGGAGCGGTGCGAGTGCCGCCGCCGCGGCGTCCAGCGCGGGCGTGCGGGCATCCGGCGCGGCTCGTGCCACGGCTCTCGCCAGCGCGTCGGCGGTCGACGCACTGATGAGCTCATCGGCGAACGGCATGGTCCCTCCCGGGCGGTCCGGTGACACGGTGACACGGTGAGCGCAACCATAGGGCGGGCCACTGACAATCCCCGTCGCACCGCCCCTCCGGCCTCCCTCGGCGTCCTGGGTAGGGTGAGCGCGGCAGAAAATCGTGAACCGCAACAGGGAGCAGACGTGAGCGAGCCAACGGCCATCGCCCTGCAGCAGGAGATCGCCCGGGAGCTCCAGGTCGCCGAGACCTTCGAGGCCGAGCGGGAGATCGAACGCCGGGTGGCCTTCCTCACCGAGCAGCTGACCTCCACCGGTCTGCGCTGCCTGGTGCTCGGCATCAGCGGCGGCGTCGACTCGACCACCACCGGCCGGCTGTGCCAGCTCGCTGTCGAGCGGGCCCGTGCCGCCGGGCACGAGGCGCGGTTCTACGCGATGCGGCTGCCCTACGGGACCCAGGCCGACGAGCACGACGCCCAGCTCGCGCTCTCCTTCATCCAGGCCGACCACGTGCTGACCGTGGACATCAAGCCGGCGAGCGACGCCGCGCTCGAGGCCTCACTGGCCGCCGATGTGGGCTTCCGCGACGCCGAGCACCAGGACTTCGTGCACGGCAACATCAAGGCCCGGCAGCGCATGATCGCCCAGTACGCGGTGGCCGGCGCTCACGACGGCCTGGTCGTCGGCACCGACCACGCCGCCGAGGCGGTCTCCGGCTTCTTCACCAAGTTCGGCGACGGGGCCGCCGACCTGGTTCCGCTGGCGGGCCTGACCAAGCGCCGGGTGCGCGCCGTCGCGGACGCGCTGGGGGCGCCCGCCGCACTGGTGTGGAAGACGCCGACGGCCGACCTGGAGTCGCTCGCCCCGGGCAAGGCGGACGAGGACGCGCTCGGGGTCACCTACGACGACATCGACGACTTCCTGGAAGGCAAGCCGGTGGACAGGCCGGCGTTCGAAACGATCGTCAGCCGCTACCGCCTCACCGAGCACAAGCGCCGACTGCCCGTCGCCCCCTAGCGTCGACGCCGAGGACAGCCGGGCCAACCGCGGCAGCCATCCGGCCCCGGCTCCGGCACACGACCTGCCGGGTACGGGACCGAGGGCTTTCGTTCGGATCACCCCGGGCTCGCGGGCGCACGCCCGCTCGCTGATCCGGCCTGATCCAGACGAAGGTCCAGGCCATGTCCGGGCCTGGGCCCGGACAGGACCTAGGCGACCGCGGCCGCCCGACGGGTCGTCGTCGCGATCGTCGCCGAGCCCACCACGCGCGTGCCGTCGTACAGCACGATCGCCTGGCCCGGGGCCACGCCCCGCACCGGCTCGTTGAAGGCCACCCGCAGCTCCGTGCCGTCGACGAGCTCCGCGGTGACCTCCGTCTCGCCGCCATGGGCGCGCAGCTGCGCGGTGTACGTGCCGGGGCCGGCCGGGGCCGTGCCGCACCAGCGGGGCTTGATCGCGGTCAGGGCGGTGACGTCCAGCGCCTCGACCGGGCCGACGGTCACGGTGTTGTTCACCGGGGAGATGTCGAGGACGTAGCGCGGCTTGCCGTCGGGGGCCGGGTGGCCGATGCGCAGGCCCTTGCGCTGGCCGATGGTGAAGCCGTACGCGCCCTCGTGGCTGCCCAGCCTGGCGCCGGTCTCGTCGACGATGTCGCCCTCGGCCTTGCCCAGCCGGTTCGCCAGGAAGCCCTGGGTGTCGCCGTCGGCGATGAAGCAGATGTCGTGGCTGTCGGGCTTCTTCGCGACCGCGAGGCCCCGGCGCTCGGCCTCGGCCCGGATCTCGTCCTTGGTGGTGAGGGTGTCGCCGAGCGGGAACATCGCGTGGGCGAGCTGCTTCTC
The DNA here is from genome assembly GCF_040613325.1 of Streptomyces sp. NPDC006283. Lineage (NCBI taxonomy): Bacteria > Bacillati > Actinomycetota > Actinomycetes > Kitasatosporales > Streptomycetaceae > Streptomyces > Streptomyces sp. NPDC006283. The sequence goes on from NZ_JBEXRZ010000115.1 coordinate 6,628, forward strand.
GTCGAGCACGCCCAGCACGTACGACTGGTCCTTGGCCATGTCGCTGGCGCGGTGCAGCTCGCGGGTGCCGTCCTCACGGAGGACCACGGTGGCGTAGTGACCGGTGCACACGGCGTCGAAGCCGAGCGCGAGCGCCTTGTCGAGCAGCGCCGCGAACTTGATCTTCTCGTTGCAGCGCAGGCACGGGTTGGGCGTGCGGCCCGCCTCGTACTCGGCGACGAAGTCCTCGACCACGTCCTCCCGGAAGCGTTCGGCCAGGTCCCACACGTAGAAGGGGATGCCGATGACGTCCGCGGCGCGGCGCGCGTCGCGCGAGTCCTCGATCGTGCAACAGCCGCGCGCGCCGGTCCGGAACGACTGCGGGTTTGCGGAGAGCGCCAGGTGCACGCCGGTGACGTCGTGACCCGCCTCGGCGGCGCGGGCGGCGGCGACGGCGGAGTCGACTCCGCCCGACATGGCGGCGAGGACACGGAGGGGGCGCGGGGAGATCTCAGTCATAGCGCTACCAGGGTACGGGCCCCAGGGAACCGAAAGCTCGCGAGTATGCGTTGTGACCGGCATGGGGAGCGACAACAAGCACGGCGGCGGGAAGAAGACCGGCGGCGGGAAGAGCGGTTGGAGCCGGCGGGCCGTGCTGATCGGCGGCGGTGCGGCGATCGTGGGCGGAGGGGTGCTGGCCGAGGAGGAGATCCGCCGTCTCTGGCGCGGCATGCCCTGGGTGCGCACGCCACGCAAGCCGGGCGAGATCGACCACGCCGGGGCCCAGTGGATCGCGGCGAACGCCTCCAACTGGCGGCTGGCCGACAGGCCGGACGACTACGACATCGACCGGGTGGTCATCCATGTCGTGCAGGGCAGCTACCCGACGGCCCTGAAGGTGTTCAAGGACCCGCTCCACGGTGCGGCGACCCATTACGTCGTGCGCAAGGACGGCCATGTGGCGCAGATGATCCGCGAGCTGGACGTCGCGTACCACGCCGGCAACCGCTCCTTCAACGAGCGCAGCATCGGCATCGAGCACGAGGGCTTCGTGGACCGGCCGCAGGACTTCACGGACGCGATGTACCGGTCGTCGGCGAAGCTGACGGCGGGCATCTGCGCCCGCTACGAGATACCGGTGGACCGCGAACACATCGTCGGCCACGTGGAGGTCCCGGGCACGGACCACACCGACCCGGGGCCGCACTGGGACTGGCCGAAGTACATGAAGCTGGTCCGCGAGGCGACGCCGGAGGCGCGCCGGGCGGCCGCCGCTAGCTGAGTCCCGCCGTGCGGGCCCGTTCGACCGCTGGGCCGATGGCCTCCGCCACCGCGTCCACGTCGGCCTTGGTCGAGGTGTGGCCGAGGCTGAAGCGCAGGGTGCCGCGGGCCAGGTCGGGGGGTGTGCCGGTGGCGAGGAGGACGTGGCTGGGCTGGGCCACGCCGGCCGTGCAGGCGGAGCCGGTCGAGCACTCGATGCCCTGGGCGTCGAGGAGAAGGAGCAGGGAGTCGCCCTCGCAGCCGGGGAAGCTGAAGTGCGCGTTGGCGGGCAGCCGGCCTGTGGGGTCGCCGCCGAGGATCGCGTCGGGGACGGCGGCGCGCACGGCACGTACGAGGTCGTCGCGCAGGCCGCCGATGTCGCGGGCGAAGTCCTCGCGGCGCTCGGCGGCCAGCCGGCCGGCCACGGCGAAGGACGCGACGGCCGGTGCGTCGAGGGTGCCGGAGCGGACGTGGCGTTCCTGGCCGCCGCCGTGCAGCACGGGGACCGGGCTGTACTCGCGGCCGAGCAGCAGGGCGCCGATGCCGTACGGGCCGCCGATTTTGTGGCCGGACACGGTCATCGCGGCGAGTCCGGACGCGGCGAAGTCGACGTCGAGCTGGCCGAAGGCCTGTACGGCGTCGGCATGCAGCGGGACGTCGAACTCGGCTGCCACGTCGGCGAGTTCACGGACCGGCATGACGGTGCCGATCTCGTTGTTGGCCCACATGACGGTGGCGAACGCCACGTCGTCCGGGTTGCGTTCGATGGCCTCGCGCAGCGACTCGGGGTGGACCCGGCCGTAGGAGTCGACGGGCAGGTACTCGACGCGCGCACCCTCGTGTTCGCCGAGCCAGTCCACCGCGTCGAGGACGGCGTGGTGCTCGACGGGGGCGGCCAGGACGCGGGTCCGGGCCGGGTCGGCGTCGCGGCGGGCCCAGTACAGGCCCTTGACGGCAAGGTTGTCGGCCTCCGTACCGCCCGAGGTGAAGACGACCTCACTGGGCCTGGCGCCAAGGGCATCCGCGAGGGTCTCGCGGGCCTCCTCGACGGTACGGCGGGCCCGGCGCCCGGCGGCGTGGAGCGCGGAGGCGTTGCCGGTGACGGCGAGCTGGGCGGTCATCGCCTCGATCGCCTCCGGCAGCATCGGAGTGGTCGCGGCGTGGTCGAGGTAAGCCATGATGGCCCCGATTCTACGAGGCCGGGTGGGGGCTCGGACGCGGCGCAGGGGTGCACGGTCGTCCCGCGTGCGCGCCGGGAGCGGCTCGGTCCCGGCGGGCGGGGGCGAGGTCAGCCGCCGAAGCTCCAGACGACCGACCCGTTGACGGTCACGAGAACGGCGAGCAGTACGAGGTCGGCCGCCCCGAGCGCGAGGCCGAGCAGCGCGCGGCCGCGGCGCACGGTGCCGCGCCGCAGGGCGAGGGCCGCGAGCACGACGGCGGTCGGGCCGAGCACGATGTTCATCACGAGCAGTCCGACGAGGCCGAGCACGAACGCGGCGACGGCCATGCCGTCGGCGTCCTTGCGGCGTTCCTCGGCGGGGCCGTTCTCGGCCGTCGGCGCCCCGGCGGGGCTTTCCGTGCCGGGCGCGGTGTCGGGCCGGGCACCGTCGCGGCGCTGCGGAGCCACGAGTTCGGCGAGTTGCATGACGTCTCTCCTTCCGTTGCCGGTACGAGGGGGCGTGCGGGGGCGGTTCAGTTGCGGCGGGCGCGGCCGCGCTCGCGCATGGCGAAGACGAGCAGCCAGCAGCCGATGACGGAGGCGGCCACCAGCGAGGCGGCGGCAGGGAGTTGGACCACGGCGCCCAGCACGATTCCCAGCAGGAGGAGTGCTGCTACGAGGGCGATCATCGTCATCCTTTCGGCGACTTCTTGGTGAACACTTGTAGGTACGAGTGTTCACTGACTAATGAGTCTACACTTCCCATCTTCGGAGAACGGCTGTTTACTGAATGTCATGAGTCACACCGTGGGCATCCGCCAGGCCCAGAAGCAGAAGACGCGTCAGGCCCTTCTCGACGCGGCGCTCGGGCTGCTGGAGGAGCAGAGCCTGAGCAGCCTCGGGCTGCGCGAGGTCACCCGGGCGGTGGGCGTCGCGCCGACCGCGTTCTACCGGCACTTCCGCGACATGGCCGATCTCGGTGTGGCGCTGGTGGAGGAGACGCTCGGCAGTCTGCACGTACCGATCGGCCGGGCGCTCCACAAGGACGGTGACGAGCAGCGCATCGAGCAGACGGTCGCCCTCATCGCCGAGCTGGTCCGCACGTCTCCGCTCCATGTGCGCTTCGTCGCCCGCGAGCGGCACGGCGGTGTCGCTCCGGTCCGCGCGGCGATAGCCGAACAGTTGCGGCGGTTCACCGACGAGGTCGTGCAGGCCTTTGCCGACGAGCCGGAGTCGGCCGGCTGGAACGAGGAGGACCTGCGGATGCTCGCCGGCGTGTACGTCGACCACATGATGGCCACGGGCTACGCCTTCCTCGAGGCGGGTCCCCAGGGTGAGGAACGGGTCGCCGACAGCGCGCGGCGCCAGCTGCGGCTGATCAGTCTGGGGCGCCGCCACTGGCTGGACTGACCGCCTCAGGGCCACGAGCTCGCGGCGGGGCGGCGGCTGCCCCACGGCTCCGGTACAGGTCCACGACCGCGGCGGCCGCCGCCGCGAGCGTCTCGCGTGCCTCCGCCGGGTCCAGCACCTCGACGCTCTCGCCGAACGCGAGCAGCGTGCGCACCGCCCCCGGTGCGGGCAGCACGAGCGGCACCCGCGACCAGCCGTCGCCGTGCGGCTCCGGCGCACCCGTCACCTGTGCGGCCTGGATGCGCAGGAACAGGTCCAGCCGGTCGTCCTTCACCAGGACGGTGACGCGCGTCCCGGCCGGACGCTCCTCCACCCGGCGGCGCAGCATCTCCCAGACGTCGGCCAGTTCCTGGCCCGGCCTGCGCCGTACCGGTTCGTCGGTCAACCGCGCGGACTGCACACGGTCCACCCGGTACAACCGCGGCACCGAGCAGTGGTCGGCCACCAGATACCAGACGCCCGCCTTCACCACGAGGCCGTACGGGTCGACGGTGTACCTGCGGGGCCGGGTCGTGCCGCTGTGCCGGTAGCGCAGCCGCAGCCGTCGGTCCGCGAAGACGGCCGAGCTGAGCGTGTCCAGCTCGGCCACCGCCTTGGGGGCCACCATCCAGCGGTCGGGGTCGACGAGGATGCGGCGGCTGGTCAACTCCGCTGCGGGCCGGTGCGGTTCGGGCAGTGCCGCCATCACCTTGCGCAGCGCCGACCCCAGCGCCTCGTCGAGCCCCAGGGCCCGGTGCGCGCCCTGCGCGGCGAGGACGAACAGCGCCCGCGACTCGTCCGCCGTCAGGCCGGTGACATCGGTGCGGTACCCGGGGAGCAGCGCGATGCCGCCGTGCCGGCCGCGCTCGGCGTACACCGGCACCCCGGCTGCCGACAGCGCCTCGACGTCCCGGTAGACGGTGCGTACGGAGACCTCGAGCCGCTCGGCGAGCTCGGAGGCCGGAACAAGGCCGCGGGTCTGCAGGAGCAGCAGGATCGACAGCAGCCGGTCGGACTTCACGGGCCCTCCGGAAAACATGACGGGGGATGTCAGGTTATCCGGGGATCGTACGGCTCGTCACCGTCGCAACGAACCCGAGGAGTCGGCCATGACGCACGACCCGCGCACCCTGTACGCCCGCACCGCAGCCCAGTTCGCCGGCCTGCTCAAGACCGTCGCCCCCGGGGAGCTCGAACGCTCCACACCCTGTACGGAGTACGACGTGCGGCAGCTGATCTCGCACGTCGTCGGCGTCACCCGCCGGTTCGCGGTCATCGGTGAAGGGGGCGACGGCATGGCCGTCCCGACGCACTCGGACGGCGTGGCGGACGAGGAATGGAGCGCCGCCTTCGAGGAGTCGCTGCGGCGGGCGACAGCGGCCTGGGCGGACGACGCGAAACTCGCGGGCGAGTACACGGTGCCGTGGGGCCGAGTGCCGGGCGCGGCGGCTGTCGGCGGGTACGTGATGGAGACTCTGGCCCACACCTGGGACCTGTCGCGGGCGCTCGGGCACCCGGTACCGCTGGACGAGGAACTGGCTCTCGCCGTACTGCCGCTGGCCCATCAGGCGCTGCCCGCCGACCGCCGCGGCGAGCAGGTGCCGTTCGCCGCGGTGCGCGAGGCCCCGGCGGACGCGGACGCCTACGGCCGGCTGGCGGCGTGGCTGGGACGCGAGGTGTGATCCGCCCCGCGCCCCGCGGGCGCGGGCGGGTCAGCCGCGGGGGGCCTTGGCGAGCTGGCGGGACTGGGCGACCAGGCGGTCCGCGGAGTCCCAGACGTCCGCGTCCTCCTCGAGGAAGCCGCCGGCCAGGTTCCGCGTCGTGATCGAGACCCGCAGCGGGCCGGGAGCCGGGCGGCAGCGGATGTGGGTGGTCAGTTCCACCGTCGGGGTCCAGCCCGCGAGCCCCAGCTCGAACGAGGTCGGCGGCAGCGCGTCCACCGTCAGCAGCAGCGACAGCGGGTCCGCGTCGCGCCCGTCCGCCAGACCGAACCAGCCCCGCATCTCGCCCTTGCCGGAAGGGGCGCCGATCGCCCAGCCGACCGTCGCCGGGTCCAGCTTGATGTCCAGGCGCTCGGTGATCGCGGAGCTGCCCGGGATCGGGGCCGGGCCGTCGGACGGCCCGAAGCAGTGCTCCTGCGGCGGGATCGCCGGCGGCTTGGCGGTGGTGCGCACGTCGTCCGGGAGGGTGTCGAGATCGCCGTACGTGGCGAGCACCCGGATGCGCTCGACCTCCGTCCCGTCCTCCTCGTACTGGAAGAGGGACGCCTGACCCGTGGAGAGCGTGCGCCCGGTGCGTACGGTCTCGGTGCGGATCACCGCGGGGCCCGGCTGGGAGGCCGTGAGGTAGTGCGCCGACACCGAGAACGGGTCGGGGTGGGGCAGCGCGTCGCCGAGCGCCCGGCCCAGGAGCGCCAGCAGATACCCGCCGTTGACGGCGTGGATGATTGTCCAGCCCGACGAGAGCTCCGCGTCGTAGACGCCCGTCTCGCGCAGGGTGATCGCGGTGTCGCGGTCGAACTCGCTGTCACCGATCGTTGCCTGAGCCACTGCTTCTGCCATGGCGGTACGGTACAACAAGTAACTACTAAGCGGTAGCTTTCCTCCGCCGGGCTCAGCTCGCGGTCGCGTCACGCGCTTTCGGTGGCCTCTGAGCGCCGGTTCCAGGCCCTCGGCGCCCGCCAGTGGTAGCGCATCGCCAGCAGCCGCAGCACAAAGGCCGTCATCGCGGCCAGCCCGCTGGTGAACGGGCTCAGTGCCTCGAACCGGATGCAGACCACGACCATCGTCGCGCCGACGATCGCGGGCACCGCGTACAGGTCGCGGTCCCAGCGCAGCAGCGACGGCACCTCGTTGGCGAGCACGTCGCGCAGCACACCGCCGCCGACGGCCGTGGCAAGGCCGAGCGTCGCGGAGGCGGTGAGACCGAGGCCGTACTCGTACGCCTTGGTCGTGCCGGTGACACAGAACAGGCCGAGGCCGGCCGCGTCGAAGACGTTGACGGCGACCTGGATGCGCTCGACGTGCGGATGCAGGAAGAAGACCAGCGCCGTCGCCACCAGTGGTGTGACGAAGTACCCGAGGTCGGTGAAGGCCGCGGGCGGTACGGCCCCGATGATCAGGTCACGCAGCAACCCCCCGCCCAGCGCCGTGACCTCGGCGAGGACCGCCATGCCGAACACGTCGAAGTTCTTGCGTACGGCGAGCAGCGCCCCGGAGATCGCGAAGACGAAGATGCCGACGATCTCGAGGGCGTGCTGGACGGACGGCGTGAAGAGTTCTTGGAGCACCGGACAGTTCTACAACGCCCGGTGCTCCAAGATGCGCGCGAGTCCGTCAGGCGGTCTTGCTCGACTCCTTCTCGGAGGCGTCCGCCTCCGGAGCGTCAGCGGTGGCGTCCGCTGCGGGTGCCGTCGTCGGGGCCGCGTCGACCTCCGGCTCCGGCTCCGGGGCGTCGGCCTTCTCCGCCTCGGCCTTGGCCGGCGTCTCGGCCTTCGCGGGTGCGTCGGTCCCGGACGCCGGCGCCGGCACCGTGGACTTCGGCTCGTCAGGGCCTTCCGCCGCGACGGCCTCGGTCTCCGTGACGGCCTCGATCCCCGTCGGGCGCGTCAGCTCGAGCGTTCCCGCCTCGATCTCGGCCGCGAAGTGGCAGGCCACCTTGTGCCCGTCGCCGACGTCCGTCAGCACCGGCCGCTCGACCGCGCACTTCTCCTGCGCCCAGGGGCACCGGGTGTGGAAGCGGCAGCCGGCCGGCGGGTTCGCCGGTGAGGGCAGGTCGCCCTGGAGCAGGATCCGCTCACGGCGGTCCTCGACCTCCGGGTCGGGAACGGGCACCGCCGACATGAGCGCCTTGGTGTACGGGTGCTTGGGCCCCGCGTACAGCGCGTCGCTGGGCGCCTCCTCGACGAGGGAACCCAGGTACATGACCCCGATGACGTCCGAGATGTGCCGGACCACGGCCAGGTCGTGGGCGATGACGAGGTACGTCAGGCCCAGCGACTCCTGGAGCTCCTCCAGCAGGTTGATCACCTGCGCCTGCACGGACACGTCGAGCGCGGAGACCGGCTCGTCGCAGATGATCACGTCGGGCTCGAGCACCAGCGCCCGGGCGATGCCGATGCGCTGACGCTGCCCGCCGGAGAACTCGTGCGGGTAGCGCGACAGCGCGTTGGACGGAAGCCCGACCTTGGCGAGGATCTCCTTGATCTTCTCCCGGCGCTCGTTCTGGTCCTTGCCGATCCCGTGCGCGGCCATGCCCTCGCTGAGGATCGACTCGATGTTCTGCCGCGGGTTGAGGCTGCCGAGCGGGTCCTGGAAGACCATCTGCAGCCGCCGCCGGTAGCGGCGCATCTCCTCGTCGGGCAGCTTCGCCAGGTCGGTCCCGTCGAAGACGACCTCGCCGTCGGTGATGTCCACCAGCCGCAGCACGGCTCGCCCGAGGGTCGTCTTGCCACAGCCCGACTCGCCCACGAGACCGTACGTCTGACCGGCCTCGACCTTGAGCGACACCCCGTCGACCGCGTAGACGTGACCGACCGTGCGGTTGAAGAGAACGCCCTTCCTGACGGGGAAGTGGACCTTCACATCGTCGAGTTCGAGCAGGCTCATGCCGAGACCTCCGCCTTGGACTTGGGAAGGACCGGGTTGACGCAGCGCACCTGGTGTCCGGCCGCGCGTGGTTCGGTCAGTTCGGGCGTGCCGGTCAGGCACTCCATCGTGTAGTGGTCGCAACGCGGCGCGAAGGCACAGCCGTCGGCCCAGGCGATCCTGTCGTTGATGGATCCACGGATGGGGCTGAGCGCCTCGCCACGCGGGGCGTCGAGGCGCGGGATGGACCCGAGGAGACCGTGCGCGTAGGGATGGGTGGGGTGCGCGAACAGCTCGCGGCGGCCCGCGGACTCCACGGCCCGGCCCGCGTACAGCACGTTGACCTGGTCGCAGAGGCCGGCCACCACACCCAGGTCATGGGTGATCATCAGCAGGGCGGTGCCCTCCTGGTCGACCAGCTCCTTGAGCAGTTCCAGGATCTGCGCCTGGATGGTCACGTCGAGCGCCGTGGTCGGCTCGTCGGCGATGAGCATCCGGGGGGCACACGCCACAGCCATGGCGATCAGCGCACGCTGGCGCATGCCGCCGGAGAGCTGATGCGGGTACTCCTTGAGCCGCCGGGTCGGGTCGGGGATGCCGACCCGGTCCAGCAGGTGGGCGGCTTCCTTGCGGGCGGCCTCCCCCTTGAGCCCGCGGTGGCGCTGGAGGATCTCGGTGACCTGGATCCCGATGGGGACGACCGGATTGAGCGACGACAGCGGGTCCTGGAAGATCATCGCCAGCTGGCTGCCCCGCAGATCCCGGCGCTTGCGCGGGTTCATGGTGAGCAGGTCCTGGCCGTCGAATTCCGCGCGCCCACCGATCTTGACGCCCTTGTGCGGCAGCAGGCCCATCAGGGCGAGCGAGGTCACGGACTTGCCGCAGCCCGACTCGCCCACGAGACCGACGACCTGACCCTGGTCGACGTCGAAGGAGACGCCGTCGACGGCCGTGGAGTCCTTGCGGCCCTTGGCGGTGAAAGTGACGCTGAGTTCGTCAACAGAGAGCAGTGCCATGGGACTTCAGCCTCGCAGCTTCGGGTCGAGGGCTTCGCGCATGGCCTCGCCGAGCAGGGTGAAGCCAAGGGCGGTGATGATGATCCCGATGGCGGGGTAGGCCGCCATCATGGGCTCGTTGTCGAAGAACCGCTCGGCCTGGGCGAGCATGACGCCCCACTCGGGGATCGCCGGGTCCGGGTTGCCGAGCCCCAGGTAGGACAGGGCCGCGGCCTCGATGATCGCGGTGGCGAGGCTGAGAGTCGCCTGGACGATCACAGGGCTGAGCGAGTTCGGCAGGATCTGGGTGAGGACGATCCGCTTCTTGCGGACGCCGAGCGCCTTGGCCGCGAGGACGTAGTCGGAACTGCCCTGCACGAGCATCGAACCGCGCAGCAGCCGCGCGAAGATCGGGATCTGCACGACACCGACGGCGATCATCACCGTGGTCAGCGACTGGCCCATCACCGCGGCGATCGAAACCGCCAGCAGCAGCGACGGCAGCGACAGCATGATGTCGGTGAAGCGCATGACCACCGTGTCGATGCGCTGCCCCGCCTTGCCGCCGAGTGTCGCGGCCGCACCGGAGAGCACGCCGACGAGTGCGCCGACGATCAGACCGATGAGCATCGACACCACGCCGACCATCAGGGTCTGCCGGGCTCCGACGAGGATCCGGGAGAACATGTCCCGGCCCAGGTGGTCGAGGCCGAACCAGTTTCCGTCGCGCGCGCCGACGAACTCGCCCTTGTTGGCGAAGACCTCGCCGCGCCACGTCTGGGCGGACGGGCTGTACGGCGCGATCCACGGCCCGACGATCGCGAGGATCACGAACAGTCCGATGATGACCGCGCCGATGATCGCCATCTTGCTGGCACGGAGCCGGCGCATGGCCTCGCGCCACAGGCTCGCGCCGCTGGTGGCCTCGGACGTCTGCATCAGCTCGGCGAGCCGATCGATCTTGTCGGCCTTCTTCGTCAAGGTCGTCACGTCAGTGCACCCGCACTCTCGGGTCGATGATGCTGTACGCGAGGTCGACCAGCAGGTTGATGAGGACGTACACCATCGCGATGAAGAGGATGAACCCGACGAGCACCGGGTAGTCGCGGGCGTCGATCGAGGTGCGGATGAAGTTGCCGATGCCGTTGAAGGAGAAGACCGACTCGGTCAGCACCGCCCCCGACAGCAGGCTTCCGGTCAGCAGACCGACAGCGGTGACCACCGGCAGCAGCGCGTTGCGCAGCACGTGACGGCCGCGAACTGTCCGCTTGTCCAGGCCCTTGGACTCCGCGGTACGGACGTAGTCCTCGCCGAGCACCTCGAGCACGCTGGCCCGGGTCATACGCACGATGACGGCGAGCGGGATGGACGAGAGCGCGATGGCAGGCAGGATCAGGTGGTGGATGGCGTCCCAGCTGGCGTCGAGTTCGCCGGTCAGCAGGCCGTCGAGAACGGCGAATCCGGTGACGTCGGTGGCGTCGATGCCGGTGGTGAGCCGTCCGTAACTCGGGAACCAGTGGAGTTGCACGGCGAAGATGCCCTTGAGGATCAGGGCGAGGAAGAACACCGGGATGCAGATGCCGATCAGCGACCCCGAGACGGAGGCCACGTCGAGCCAGCCACCGCGGCGCTTGGCCGCCAGGTAGCCGAGCGGGATCCCGACAACGATGGCAATGAGGATCGCGACGATGCTGAGTTCCACCGTGGCGGGGAAGCGTGTCGCGAACTCGTCCCACACCGGCTGGCCGGTCTGGGTGGACGTACCGAGGTCCAGTTCGAAGATGCGCTTGATGAAGCGCCAGTACTGGACGTAGACGGGCTGGTCGAGCCCGAGGGCCCGGTTGATCCGCGCCACTTCGGCTTCGGTCGCCCGCTCGCCCAGGATCGCTGAGGCGGGTCCGCCGGGCAGCCGGTTCAGCCAGAGGAAGAGCAGAACCGACAGGCCGAGCAGGGTGGGTATGAGCTGTAGCAGTCTTCGTACGACGAGTCGCAGCACCCCGCATGCCCCTTTCTTACGTGCGTCGATGCGGCTCCGCCCGGCCACCGAGGTTCTGTGGCCGGGCGGACCCGCTGGTGTGCGATTACTTGAAGGAGACCTCGGCGAAGTTCTCCTGCGTCAGCGGGGAGACCTTCGGCGGGTTGACGTTCTTGGCGAAGGCGATCGCCGGCGGGGAAGCCGAGATCGGGACGCCCGGGACGTACTCCATGATCGTCTCGTTGGCCTTCTTGTAGGCCTCGACGCGACCCGCGGGGTCGGTGACCTTCGAGGCGGCGTTCACCGCGTCGAAGACCTTCTTGTCGTTGAAGCCCCACTGCTTGTCGGGCCCGGCGAACCAGGTGCCGATGAAGTTGTAGCCGTCGTTGAAGTCACCGGTCCAGCCGAGCATGTGCAGGGCGCAGGAGCCGGCCTCGGTGGCGTCCAGGTAGTCCGGGGCCCACTTCATGGCCTTCGGGGTGACCGTGATGCCGGCCTTCTCCAGGTCGGCCTTCATGCGCTCGAACATGTCCTGCGGAGCCGGCATGTACGGGCGGGTGACCTCGGTCGGGTAGCAGAACTCGATCTTGAGCTTCTCCTCACCGGCCTTCTTGAGGAGTTCCTTGGCCTTGGCGGTGTCGAACGGGTAGGTCTTCACCTTGTCCGAGAAGCCGGCGACCGTGTCGGGCATGAACTGGCTCGCGGCCTTGCCGCCCTCGGGCAGCTGCGTCTTGACGATGCCCTCGCGGTCGATGGCGTGCGAGATGGCCTGCCGGACCTCGGGCTTCTTCAGCGCCGGGTTCTTCGACTGCGTCATGCCCACGTAGAAGATGTTGAAGACGTCACGGGTCGGGACCTCGTAACCCTCCTTCTCCAGCGTCTTCACGTCGGCGGGCGCGACCAGGTCGTAGCCGTCGATGTCGCCGGCCTGCAGCGCCTGGCGGCGGCCGGCCTCGGTGTCGATCGTGCGGAAGACCAGGTTCTTGACCTTGGCCTTCTCGCCCCAGTAGTCGTCGAAGCGCTCAAGGGAGACTTCCTTGTTGCCCTTGTTCCACTTCACGATCTTGTACGGGCCGGTGCCGGCGACCGTGCCGGCCTCCTGGCTGTACTTGGGGTACGTGATCGCGTCGCCCTTGGCGGTCGCGTCCTGCTTCTCGTACTCCTTGATGGCCTTCGGCGAGTGGATCGCCAGCGCCTGGAGGGAGAAGCCGCCGGGCAGGTTCGCCGAGGGCTCGTTGACCTCGATGACCGCCGTGTTCTCGTCCTTGGCCGTGCAGGACTTGTAGTTCGGCTTGGGGGCTTCCTTGTCCTCGTTCTTCGCGAAGCCGCCCATGATGGTCTGCCAGTAGTAGGAGACCGCGCTCGACTGGTAGGTGCCCTTCCAGTTGAACCAGTGGTCGTAGTTCGCGCAGACCGCGGCGGCGTTGAACGCCTCTCCGTCGTGGAACTTCACACCCTTGCGCAGGTTGAACGTCCAGACCTTGCCGGCCGGGTCGCTCGACCACTTCTCGGCGAGGCCGCCGACGAGCTTGCTGCCGCCCGACTCGTGCTCGAGCAGAGCCTCGAAGGCCTGACGGGTGACCCGGAAGGTCTCACCGTCGCTCGCGAGTGCGGGGTCGAGAGAACCGGGGTCACCGGCTCCGGCGAAGACGAAGGTGTCCTTGGCGCCCCCCTCGGCACCATCCTTGCCCCGCTCGCTGGAACAGCCGGTCGCGATCAGGCCGACAGCGACTGCCGCCGTGATCGCCCGGACTGCGCCGGACTTGAATATTCGCATTGGGTCCACCCCATGGTTCCGCCGTGTGGAGAGGTATTGACGGCCGAACACTACAGACGGGAGACACCTGGGAGAACAGTCCGGATAGCGGTGATACCTACTCGAGACCCGGACACTCAACAAACCGGGCAGATCCGGGACATCCTCACCGGACGGGTTAACACCCTTGACATCTGCCGGAGTTCATTTGCGCCATTCCCAGCTCAGCGGGTGTGCGGCGGAGGATAGCCGTATCCGCCGCCGGCGGCCGGGGCTCCGGCGTGGGCGTCGCGATCGTAGAACGGACGGGCATTGACACGCATCCACATGGTGATCGGATCGAACTCGTCGGACATGGCGACGGTGGAGACCGGGAGCCCGTCCGGGACGGCGGCGACCGACTGCTGCATCATCGCGCGCACGGTGTCGACCGACTGCCTGCCGGTGTCGTAGAGATCCAGGCCGATGGCCAGATACGCGGGGCCGATCGCGGGCTGCACCCAGGCGCGCCGCAACGAGCGGACGGCGGGGGTGCGGTGGGCGTTCTGAGTGAGCAGGGCGTAGAACTGCGGGATCTCGATCGCCGGGTCGGACAGCCGCAGCGGGCCCGCGGGCATCCGGTCCAGGCCCGTGGCGATACGGCGCAGATCGAGCCAGGGAATGCCGACGCCGCCGCCGGGCGCATGCGGATTGAGCCAGATTCCCCAGCGGTCCGGGTAGAGCGCGCGGGCGATGTCGCGGCCGGTGACGACCTCGTGCGCACGGTTCCAGCCGGAGACGGCGAGCTCCTGCGCGGAGGTGACACAGGGCGCGTAACAGACGCCGTCGACCTCCATGTTCCCGTACTGGGCATCGGGGGAACCGGGCTGCCCGTGCCACAGCAGCATCCAGATCCGGCCGCCCGAGGGGTCGGCAAGGGCGTGCAGCAGCGCCTCGTACGCGTCGTAGCGGCCGGGAGTCACCTGGCGCAGCATGTGCTCGACCTGCCCGGCCGCCGCGGTGCCTGACGCACTCACCCTGGTTCCGCCCCTCGTTTTTAAAGTCCCGCCGTCTGTCACGGCCCCTGGTCGAGCCGTTCAGGCCATCAAACCAGGTTAATCGGGAGACTCGGCAAAGACTTGACCACTACGCGTGCTGCCGTTGATAGAAGGGCCGCACCCGCTCGAGCATCCAGTCGCCGACGGGGTCCTGGGCGACGTCGAGCAGCACGAGGTTGACCGGCCACGGCAGGCCGACCCGGCCCAGAGCCCGGCCCAAGGCGTCCATGGGGGCGTTGCGGTCGGCGCCCTCCCAGGAGGAGAGCTGGACACCGATGAACAGCGTCGGCGCGTCGCCCTCGACGGAGGCGAGCGCGCGGCGGGCGGTCAGTACGACACCGGCAGCCTCGAACTCACCGGCGGCAGCGGCGAGGAAGTCGACCGGCTCCTCCTTCCAGTCCGGCTCGAACAACCGCACACGACCGCCGGAAGCGGGCCCGTCGAGCGGTGTCCGCCCCGCTCGGCACAGCTCGGCGACGGCCGGGGGAGGCAGCGGCACACCGACGGCGCCGCCCGGGTTCACGGCGATGCCGAGCTGCGGAGGCAGACCGCGGGCGAACTCCCGGGCGGGCGCGACGGTGAACGACATGTGGGCGCCGACGCACTGGAGGAACTGCTGCTCGGAGCTGAAGACGGGCACGTAGGCGGCGCCGTCGACGTCCATGGTGGGGAGATCGAGGTTCGGGCTGTCCGGCGTGCCGCCATTGGGCAGCGGGACCCATATCGGGCTGCGGCCGAGCACCTCGACGAGGCGGCCTCCGGCGGCGGGGTTGCCGAGGGAGGCGGCCAGCACCTCTTCGAGCTCGTTGCCGGGCCAGCCGGTGTGTGGTGTCTCCATGGGGTCGTCCTTCGTGCGGGGCGGTGCGCCGGCCCCCGACCTTAGCGCCGGGGGCGAGCCGGCGACGGCTGCGGGGGCGGCGCGGACGCCGGGGGCGAGCTC
>NZ_JBEXRZ010000116.1:0-21324 GCF_040613325.1 Streptomyces sp. NPDC006283
GTAAGGTTGTGTTCACCGACGCGGGGTGGAGCAGCTCGGTAGCTCGCTGGGCTCATAACCCAGAGGTCGCAGGTTCAAATCCTGTCCCCGCTACTGATGGCCACGGCCCGGCAGACGATCGAGAGATCGACTGCCGGGCCGTCGGCGTTCTTCCGGCCGCACTCCGTCGGTCCCCGGCGCCCGTCCGTCGCCCGGTTGGACGACGGGGAGTCGCTGCACGGCGCGTCGGCACTCAGCCTGGGTAGGGCGCGGCAGTAGTCCGCGGCCGTCAGCGGACCCGGCAGGAGACCACCCTTGGGACAGGAGTTGCGAAACCAGGTCGGCTCCCGGAGGGCCCCGTGGCCCGTACGCGGGCTGCCGGCCCTGATGATCGCCGGCGGTGTCGTCTTCGACCTCCTGACCCCGGCCCAATTCACCGCGGTACCCCTCTTCGCCGCAGCCCCGCTCATCGCGGCGCCTGTCGTCAGCTGGGTCACGACGCTGCTGACCGGGATCGCGGCGGTGATCGCAGTGAGCGGCCTGCATGTCGTGAACCGGACGGCCGGGCAGATCACAGCGCTCACGGAGACGACCACGCTGCTGACTGTCGCCGCCCTCGCACTGCTCATCAATCGTGTCGTGCGGCGCAGCGGGGAGAAGCTCGCCTCGGCCCGGGTCATCGCGGAGACCGCGCAGCGGGCCGTGCTGCCCGAGCCGGTCGAGCGGATCGGCGGCCTGCGCATCGCCGCGCGGTACGAGGCGGCGCAGGCGGACGCGTTCATCGGTGGCGACCTCTTCGCCGTGCAGGACACCCCGCACGGGGTACGGCTCGTCGTCGGCGATGTGCGGGGCAAGGGGCTCGGCGCGGTCGGGACGGTGGCCGTGATCATCGGGGCGTTCCGTGAGGCGGCCGAGCAGGAGAGCTCCTTGCAGGGCGTGGCCCAGCGGCTGGAGCGGGCGCTTCGGCGGGAGGGCATCCGGCGGGAGGGGCTCGACCGGGTCGAGGGGTTCACTACCGCCGTGCTGGGCGAGATCCCGCGCGGCGGGGCCCTGGTACGGCTCGTGAACCGTGGCCATCCGGATCCGCTTGTGCTGCGTGCCGACGGTGGTGTCGACATGCTCGAGCCGTCGGAGGCGGCGCTGCCGCTGGGAATGGGGGAGTTGGGGACGTGGCCGGACCGGGCGGACGAGTATCCGCTGCCCGACGGGGCGACGCTGCTGCTCTACACGGACGGGGTGACGGAGGCGCGCGACGACCGGGGGGTCTTCTACGATCCCGTCGAGGGGCTCGGCGGGCGACTCTTCTCCGGGCCGGACGAGCTTCTGGACGCACTGATCGACGATGTCCGCCGGCACACGGGCGGAGGGTCGAACGACGACATGGCGCTGCTGGCGGTCGGCCGGCCCGCGGCGGGCCGGCCGGAGCGGCGCCGAACGGTGGCAGCGGTTCCGGCAGACCCGTCCTGATTGCGGTGCGTAGTCGTGACGCACCCCTCCGCATAACAAGTAACGCACCATCAGAAACATGAGCACGTCTGACGTTTGATCAAGTCGCCCGGTTCCGGCCGCTTCTGTCCGGTTAAGTCCCGGCCGAAGCCGTTAACGATCACCGGGAACAGCTTGGATTCCGGCCCCGGGGTCTATTAACGTTCGATAACGCAGCGCGGTCGTCCCAGCCGTCGTAAGTGGCGGCACCGTGCGCACGCGCCGAATCCCGCAAGGGAGCCGGGGAACCACCAATTGGGGTGAATCGGGCACCTTTTGCCGCTCCGTCGAGCGGTCGAGGTACTCGTAGGAGACCTTCCTGCTCCGAACCCGTCAGCTAACCCGGTAGGCGACAAGGAAGGAAGGAGAACGCCTTCGTGGCGTCCAACATGCCTGCCCCCGAGGCCCGCTTCGCGTCCGAACGCTTCGGCGACGACGCACCCGAGCGGACCTGGGAGGAGTGGAATCCCACCGAGGACTCCATCCGCCCGGTGCGCGGCCGGCACCGCGTCATCAAGCAGCGCGGCGGGCTCGCCCGCAGCTCCACGGTGCTCGGAGTCGGCGTGATCGCCGCTGTCGGTGCGGGCGGCATAGCCACCGCGCAGGACAAGCCCGCGGTCTCCATATCTCTGCCCGACGCCATCACGGACAAACTCCCCGACGCCAAGTCCCTTCCCGGCGTCGGCTCCCTGATCTCGGACGACTCCGCGGACTCCGCCGCGCAGGCGAACACGGCCCCGCTCACCGCCGCGACGACCGTCGCCGACGGCGGCGGAAGCTCCGCTCAGGGGGCGGGCGCGGGCGAGGCACTGCGCGCCCGCATCCTCCAGCAGGCCGAGCAGCAGCAGGCGGAGGTGGACGCCGAGGCGAAGGCGGCCGCGGAGACGCTCGCCGCCGAACAGGCCGCGGCCGCTGCCGAGAAGCAGCAGAGCGCGGCGGAAGCCAAGGCCGCAGAGGAGAAGCGCAAGGCCGAGGAGGCCGCGCGGGCCAAGGCGGAGGCAGAGCGTCTCGCCGAGCTCGCCAAGAGCTTCGCCCTCCCCACCTCCTCGTACACGCTCACCTCCACGTACGGCGAGTCCGGTTCGATGTGGTCCTCCGGGCAGCACACCGGCCTCGACTTCGCCGCCCCGACGGGAACCCCGGTCAAGGCCGTGCATGGCGGCACGGTCAAGTCCGCGGGCTGGTCCGGCTCCTACGGCTACCGCATCGTGCTCGAGCTCGACGACGGCACCGAGATCCTGTACGCCCACCTGTCGTCGATGACGGCGAGTGCCGGCCAGAAGGTGACGACCGGCGAAACCATCGGACGCGTCGGTGCCACGGGCAATGTCACCGGGCCGCACCTGCATCTCGAGGTGCACACCGCGGGCGGCTCCGGCATCGACCCCATGGCCTGGCTGCGTGGCAAGGGCCTCACGGTCTGACCTCTGCCCGGTACGGGACCACCGCGGCGCCTCGGCACCACTGAGGGAGGCAGCCGGCGATTCCTGTGCCGGGCACACCCATGTCCCCGGCAGCCCGGGCGCACACCCCCCGACGCCCGGGTTGCCGGAATACGCCGTAGAGGCCGAGTGGTTGATCGACGCATGACCTCTCTGCGTACCCTCGGCTCCTCCGACCTCAGCGTCTTTCCGCTCGCCCTCGGCGGCAACGTCTTCGGCTGGACGGCCGACGAGACGCGGACCTTCGCCGTGCTCGACGCGTACACCTCCGCGGGCGGCAACTTCGTCGACACCGCCGACAGCTACTCGGCGTGGGTGCCCGGAAACGAGGGCGGCGAGTCGGAGACGCTCATCGGGAAGTGGCTCGCCGCCCGCGGCAACCGCTCAGAAGTCGTCGTCGCCACCAAGGTCGGCGCCCACCCCCGTCACAAGGGCCTCTCGGCCACCACGATCAAGGCTGCGGCTGAGGAGTCGCTGGCCCGGCTGGGGACCGACTACATCGACCTCTACTACACCCACTTCGATGATCCGTCCGTCCCCGTCGAGGAGATCGTCACCGCCCTCGACCACCTGGTGAAGGAAGGCAAGGTCCGCGCGATCGCCGCCTCCAACCTCAGCGCCGAGCGGCTCCAGGCCTCCCTGGACTTCTCCGAACGCGAGGGTCTCGCCCGCTACACGGCGCTGCAGCCGCACTACAACCTGGTCTCCCGCCACACCTACGAGGGCGAACTGCAGGACACCGCCGCCCGCGCCGGACTCGCCGCCGTCCCCTACTACGCGCTGGCGTCCGGTTTCCTCACCGGCAAGTACCGGCCGGGCGCCGCGGTGGAGAGCGCGCGGGCCCAGGGCGCGTCCAAGCACCTCGAGTCGGAGCGCGGCCTTCGGGTCCTCGCCGCGCTCGACGAGGTCGCGCAGGCGCGCGGTGCAGAGATCGCGACCGTCGCTCTCGCATGGCTGGCCGCGCAGCCGACCGTCGCCGCGCCGATCGCCTCCGCCCGTACGGTCGAGCAGCTCGCGGCTCTCGTCGCCGTCGCGGACCTCGAGCTGACCGGCGGCGAGCTGGCCGCGCTGACTGCCGCGTCCGTCTGACGCGTCGGCGGGGCGTCTCAGGAGCGGTACGGGTTGTAACCGTCGTAGTTGCGGTACGGCGGCGGCACCCGTATTCGGCCGGTGGCCTCTGCCGCGTACGCGAGCGAGGGGCCGGCGACGGCTCTGCGCTGCCAGAGATGGTGCAGCAGCTCCTGCTCGCGTTCCACGAAGTCCGGGCCCGCCGCCCCCCGGTGGGCCCGGTGGCGCAGGAACGCCAGCGACGTCGCGAACGCCTCGTACTCCGACACCGCATGCCCGGCCGCCGGTCCGTACATGCGCCGGGCGAAGTCGCGCGCCATGGCGCGGGCCCGCATCGACGACAGCGCGGACGGCTCGGCCGCCGACATCCAGCCGGCCGCGGCGTACGCGGGAAGCTCGTCGGATATCGTGCGCAGCTCGCGCTGGCGGGTCCATATCGTCAGCCAGGTGAGCAGACCGAAGGCCGGCACCATGAACGCCCCGTACACCGCGTAGAAGCCCCACGGGCCCAGCAAGGACGCCGAGCCGTTCCACAGGGCGTGCATGCCCATCGCGAGCGCCAGGCCCAGCATCGGCAGCGCCGTGCGCCGCAGACGCCGGCGGCGGCGGGCACCGAGCGCCGCGACGCCGAAGCCGATGCCCGTCAGCACGGTGAACAGCGGATGGGCGAAGGGCGACATCACGATGCGCACGAAGAACGTCGCAGCGGTCACGGAGGCCAGGCCGGAGGCACCCATCGCCTGGTCCTCGCCGAACGCGTTGCCCAGATAGAGGATGTTCTCCGTGAAGGCGAAGCCGGTGGCCGTGAAACCGGCGATCACCACGCCGTCCACGATCCCGGTGAAGTCCCGTCTGCGGAAGACGAAGATCATCATGATCGCGGCGGCTTTCGCGCTCTCCTCGACGACCGGCGCTATGACCGTCGCACCGAGGGTGTCGGCGGATGCCGGGTCGGCGGTCGCGGTGGCTATCCAGCGGGTCGCGAAGGTGTTCGCGATGATCGCGATCAGCGCCGCGGCACACGCGCCCCACGCGAAGGCGAAGAGGAGATTCCGCCACGGGCCCGGCTCCACCCGGTCCAGCCAGCGGAACGCGGCCAGCAGCAAAGGGACCGGGAGCGTGGCCAGGCCGAGTCCGACCAGGAAGCCGTGGGTGCCGGTCTGTTCCCGTACGAGCACCAGGATCACCAGGCCGCACAGGGCCAGCAGCGTGATCATCACGCCTGCACGAAGGGCCCTGCTGCGCCACAGCTTCGAGGCACGCGGCTTGTAACGCCGCCGCGCAGGCGCCGGCACTTCGGTGAGGGTCGCGTCGACATGCTGTTGCTCGCACGCCGGAAGCACCGGATGCGGCGGCACCTGCGACATCACCGCCGGGCGGGGCGGTCGGTGCTCCGGGGGCGGCTGCGCGGACGAGTCGGACACCCGTCGACCCTAACGAGGCGCACCGACAACTGGCGACGGTGCGTGGTACGCAACTGGCGACGGTGCGTGGTACGCCACCCCGCCGGCATCAGGCTCCGGTCCGGGTGCCCCCGCCGGCCTCACGCGTCGGGCTGCGCCCGGCGGAAGAGCAGATCGTGCACCTTGTGGCCTTTGTCCAGCCCCTGCCCCTCGAAGCGGGTCAGCGGACGGAACGCGGGACGTGGCGCGAAACCGCCGTCCTGCTGGGTGTTCTCGAAGTCCGGGTGCGCGGAGAGCACCTCGAGCATCTGCTCGGCGTACGGTTCCCAGTCGGTCGCGCAGTGCAGGACGGCGCCCGGCTTGAGCCGCTGGGCGGCGAGGTCCAGGAAGGCGGGCTGGATCAGCCTGCGCTTGTGGTGCCGCTTCTTGGGCCAGGGGTCCGGGAAATAGACGCGCATCCCGTCGAGCGAGCGCGGCGGGAGCATCTCGCGCAGCAGAATGATCGCGTCGCCGTTGGCCACCCGGATGTTGGACAGGCCGCTGCGCTCCGCGAGGCCGAGGAGGTTGCCCTGGCCGGGAGTGTGGACGTCGACCGCGAGGATTCCGGTTCCCGGGTCGTCGGCGGCCATCTGCGCGGTGGCCTCGCCCATGCCGAAGCCGATCTCCAGGACGACCGGCAGCCCGCCGAACATCTCCTCGAGGTCGAGCACTCGGTGCCCGTCGATGTCCAGGCCCCACACCGGCCACAGCCGCTGCAGCGCATTGCCCTGCCCGGCGGTGACCCGGCTGCGCCGCGGCTGGAAGCTGCGGATGCGGCGCTCGTGGTGCGACCCTGCGGGGTCGGCGGCGGGCCCGCCGGGGAAGCGCGGCACGCCCTTGGCGCGGATGAAGTGGCGGGGGGCGTCGGGGGTGGGGTCACGGAGCTCAGACACAGTGCTCCGATTCTACGAGGGCGCGGCTGCGAGCCCGGCCGGGCCGGGCGAAGGGCCGGAGCGCCATGACGGCGGCGGCGTCGGCACCGCCCCGGCTGCCGCCGGGCAGCACTGGGCGGCCGGATCAGCGGGCGGGGCGGAGGCGGGTGTCCGCGAGCGAGGTGAGGGCGCGGCGGGCGACCTCGCGGCCGATCGGGAGGGACGCCGTCGCCGCGGGCGAGGGGGCGTTCAGCACGTGCACCGTGCGCGGTGCCTCGCGGATCAGGAAGTCGTCGGCCAGCGTCCCGTCCCGCAGTACCGCCTGCGCCCGCACGCCCGCGGGTGCCGGCCGGAGGTCGTCCTCCGTCACTGCGGGCAGCAGCCGCCGGACCGCCGCGGTGAACGCACGCTTCGACAGCGAACGGTGGAGCTCGCCCGCCCCGTACCGCCAGTGGCGGCGGGCGACGTGCCACGAGCCGGGCCAGCCGAGGGTGCCCGCCAGCTCCCGGGGGTGGACGGCCGACCAGCTGTAGCCCTCACGGGCCAGCGCCGGGACCGCGTTCGGCCCGACGTGGACGCCGCCGTCGGTGCCGCGGGTGAGATGGACGCCGAGGAACGGGAACGCCGGGTCGGGCACCGGGTAGACCAGGCCGCGCACGAGCCCGGGGCGGGCCAGGTCGTAGTACTCCCCGCGGAACGGGACGATCCGCATCCCCGGGTCGTCGCCGGCCAGCCGTGCCACCCGGTCGCAATGCAACCCCGCGCAGTTGACGAGCACCCTCGCCCGGACGACCGTCCCCGCCCGGGTCCGCACCGCGACGCCCCATGGCCGGCGGTCGACGGCGGTGACCTCCTCGCCGTACCGCACGTCGGCGCCGGACGCCGTCGCAAGCTGCGCGGCTACCGCCGCGAAGTCGCAGATCCCGGTCGTCGCCACATGGATCGCCGCGAGCCCGCGCACCTCGGGCTCGTACTCCGTGATCTGCGCCGGGCCGAGTTCCCGCACGGGGATTCCATTCTCCCGGCCGCGCTGGACCAGGGCGTGCAGCCGCGGCAGCTCGTCCCTGTCGGTGGCGACGATCAGCTTTCCGGTGACCTCGTGGTCGATGCCGTACTCCGCGCAGAACTTGACCATCTCGGCCGCGCCCCGCACCGCGAACCGCGCCTTCAGCGAACCGGGGCGGTAGTAGATGCCGCTGTGGATCACTCCGCTGTTGCGCCCCGTCTGATGCCGCGCGGGGCCCTGTTCCTTCTCCAGGACCGTCACACTGGTGCCCGGAGCCGTGCGGGCGAGCGCGTACGCCGTGGAGAGGCCGACGATCCCGCCGCCGACCACCAGTACATCGCTGTCGAAGTCCTGACCGGACGCCCTCACCGCGTCACCTCCCACCCCGATAGTGCACTGGCCCGCTGACAACGCGCTTAAACCAGCCGACACACGGGAGCCACGCGGTTCGCTCCTCGGCCTTCTGGCCTGCGAGCCGCGCCCGCCCGGCGCCTGCCCGAGCGCGTGCCCCGGACAGCATCAGCCCGCCTCACACACGCGGCAGCGCGTGCTCACGCAGGTGTCATGAGGAGCGGGCGGGCTCTCTCCCGAAGCTCCATCACCCTCGGCTCGTCGCCGTACGGCTCGAGACGGTGCAGCAGGTCCCGGACGTACTCGGTGGTCCGCGCCGAGGAGATCCGGCCCGCCACCTCCACCGCGCGCGTGCCCGCCGCGCACGCCGCGTCCAGGTTGCCCGACTCCAGCTCGGCCACCGCGGAGACGACCAGACGCAGCCCGTGGGAGCGCACGTACTCCTCCGTGGGCCGGGACAGCGCCTGCTCGGTGAAGCGCCGCACCTGCCTCGGGGCCTTCAAATCGCGGTAGCACTCCGCGGCGTCCGCAGCGAACCTGTCGTACGAGTAGAAGCCCAGCCACGACGGGTCGGCGTCGCCCTCCCGCGAACGCTCCAGCCAGCCCTCCGCCGCCCTGAGCGCCGCGCCCGCCGCCACCGCGTCGTTCGCCTTGGCGTGAGCGCGCGCCTCCACCAGCCGGAAGAAGCTCATGGTGCGGGCGGTGGCCAGCCCGCGGTTGCGCTCGAGCGCGGCCTGCGCGAGGTCGACGCCCTCGTCGGCGAAGCCCCGGTACGTCGCCTGCAGCGACATCGACGCCAGCACGTATCCACCGAGCGGCACATCCGCGGCGGCGCGCGCCAGGCGCAGGGCCTGGATGTAGTAGCGCTGCGCGGCCTCCTGCTGGCCGGTGTCGAACGCCATCCACCCGGCGAGCCTGGTCAGTTCGGCCGTGGCGCCGAACAGCGCCCGGCCCACCTCGTCCGAGTACGACCCGAGGAGCAGGGGGGCCGCGTCCACCCGCAGGCACTCCGGGACCATCGACGAACGCCAGTCGCCGCCGCCGTACTTGGAGTCCCAGCGGCGGGCGTCCTCGGCCGCCTCCCGCAGTTTCGCGACGTCGCTGTGGCCCACGCGTGCGGGCGTGTCGCCGGTGTCAGAGGCGTCGGCGGTGTCAGCGCTGCCGGCGTCGTCGGCGGGAGAGACGGCCATGGAGCCGCCCGAGGTGTCGAGCAACCGCTCGACCGACGGGTCGGCCGGGGTTATCAGCCAGCGTGAGGCAGGCGTCGCGTAAGCGCTCACTGCGAACGATCCGGCCAGCGACTGCCAGATGCCCCCGCCGCCGGCCCGGCGGCCGGCGAGATCCAACCGGTACAGCTCGGTGGCCGATTTCACCGCCTCGCCGACATCCCGGGGGAACGCCAGACCCACCTCAGGGGCGGGGTCGGCGTCGGCCAGCCCGATCTCGTGGAGCGGCACGGGCCGTCCCAGCTTCGCGCCGATGGCAGCGGCGATGAGATGGGGCGCCGCCCCCTGCGGCACCATGCCCTTCGACACCCACCGGGCCACCGACGTCTTGTCGTAGCGGAGGGTCAGACCACGCTGCGCGCCGAGGTCGTTGACCCGACGCGCAAGGCCCGCGTTGCTGATTCCCGCGAGGGCGAGAACCGTGCCGAGCTTTTCGTTCGGCCCGCGTTGCTCCCTGGACATGCGCCACCCCTCGACACACAGACGGCTGCCGCGCACTACCCGCGCACGGCATTCGTGCTGGGTTCTCCCGGTTCGCATGCCCCCACCCCGACCGGTCCCGGCTGCAAAAGCGTGTGGCCGAGCCCTGCGGAATATGCGCGCCTGCGGAGAACATCAGTAAACACAGCGTAGTTCGCCGCATCCCGACCGTTAAGGGGCCAAGTTCCCTATGGCGAGATTGTTGTCCGTACGGGTGGTTGCCGGCGCGGCCTCGTGCTCCCGCCGTGTGGCCGTGCGCCTGTGCGTGCGCTCTGGCCGGTCCGGGACGGGAGCGCTTCCATGAGTGCTGCGTGGGTCGGCCCGCTGCGTACTGGAACCAGCGGGCTGGGGGACACCACCGCCTCAATCCCCGCGGGCGGTGGACAGGGTCCGGGAGGTGAACTGCGCCTCCCGGTCCGTGTGTTGGACTCAAACGACGGTTTCGTTCGTCATTGAAAAATGGCCGAATGACGACTGTCCTCCGGTCGCTTCCCCAACCCTCCAAGGTCTGCGGCGGGTCCGGAGGGGACTTCGGGACGGTCGGCAAAGCGCCCATGCCAGGGGCGCGTTCACTTTTTGCGCGCGCTACCGGGACCCCCTCGCACGCGCCTCCTTCGTGGCAGCATGTTCCCAAACGGCTTCGGGGACACATGGAGGCGGCGATGCGGTGGCTGGTGGGGTGGAGCAGTATCGCCGCGAACTTCGGCACGGTCGGTGCCGTCGGAGCGTCCGACGAGGGCCTCACCGTGCACCCCGTCGGAGCCCAACTCCTCTGGGGCGACCCCGATCCGCTGTGGGCGGTCGGGGACTGGCGCCCCGACGAGGTGCGCGTCGTCACCGCCGAACCGCACCAGCGGCCGGCCGTCCCCGGCGGCACCCATGCCCCCACGGTGACCCGCCTTGCCGTCCTCGGCTGCTGTGCGGCCAGTGACGAGCAACTGCGCGTGGGCCTGTTCGCGGCGCGCGGCGGCGCGCTGAGGCATCTGACCGCGTGGGCGGGCAGCTACACCGCCGTCGTCCAGGTCGGCCGCCGCATCACCGTCGTCGGCGACCTCGCGGGCGCACGGCCCGTCTTCTACACCCCCTGGGCCAACGGCACGGCCTATGCCACCGCCGCCCTCCCCCTCGCCGACCTCATCGAGGCCCAGCTCGACATCGGCCACCTCGCCGCGCTGCTCGCCTGCCCGGAGACACCGGAGGCGCTGCGCGACTCGACCCCTTACTCGGGAGTGAAGCGCATCCCGCCCGGTCACGCGCTGATCCTGCGGGAGGGCTCGCGGGAGATCACCGGATACGAGCCGGTTGCCTCCCTGGCGGTCGCCGCGCCGCAGGTCGAGGCCTCCCGCGCCATCGACGGCGTACGGGACGCACTGGTCGAGGCCGTGCGCGCCAGGCTCACCGCGCCGCGGCACGCCCCGGAGACCCTGCCGCCCGACCCCGGACCGGTCCCCGGGATGGGCCCCGCGGAACGCCGTGCCGCACGGGGCGCGCCCGCGCCCGGCATCGGCGCGGACCTGTCCGGAGGCAGCGCCTCCAGCACCCTCGCGCTGCTGGCGGCGGGCCTGCCCGGGGTGCCCGGCACCGTCCTCGGGCACGGCACGGGCGCCGGCGAACGGCTGCTCACCGTCACCTTCAACGACCTCGCCACGAGCGGCCACGAACTGCGCGAGCCGGAACTGGAACGCGCCCGCGCCATCGCCGCCAACCCCCGGCTGCACCATGTGGTGGTCGCCGCCGGCGAGGAGGCGCTGCCCTACGCGGGCCTCGACTCCGGGCCGCTGACGGACGAGCCCGCCCCCTCCCTCGTCACCGCGGAACGGCACCGTGGACGGCTGTCCGCCGGCAGCGCCGACCACTTCACGGGCACGGGCGCCCGGCAGGTCCTCGACGCGCATCCGGCGCGGCTCGCGGATCTGCTGCTGGACCGGCGCAGACGCCATCTGCTGCGGCCCGTCACGGCTCTCGCCCGGTCCGAACGGCCGTCGCCGCAGGCGCTGTTCGTGCCGCTGACGGTGTACCGGGCGGCGCGGCGGCTGGCCCGCACGCCGTACCGCACCGGCCTCGAGACGGCCGCCGACCTCCTCCTCGCCGCCAACCGCCCCGGTCCCGCCCTGCGCAACGGCGCGGTGGGTGCGTCGCTCGCCGCCCTTGCCTGGTCACGGCCGGGGCCTGCGGCGCGTTGGCTGACCGGGGAGGCGCTCGCTGAAGTATCGGTTCGTCTGACGGAGGCGGCGACGCGCCCGACCTCGGTCCAACGCCCCGGCGAGGCCCGCGCACGGGCGGCGCTCACCCGTCACGCGTCGGACCACCGCATCCTGGAACAGGCCGCGGAGATCCGCAGCCAGCGCCTGCACGCGCCCTTTCTGGACAACCAGGTCGTACGGGCCTGCCGCGACCTGCCCGAGTCGCTGCGGGTGCAGCCGGGCGCGCGGTCGGCGGTCCTGCGCACGGTTCTCGCCGGCACAGGCATCCACGAGCTGCCGCCGGGCTGGGGTTCCCCGACCCACGCCTCCTCGGCGGACGCGGCCCGTGCGGGGCTGCGGGCGGCGCTGCCGCACCTGATGGCTCTCTTCGAGGCACCGCTGCTCGCGGACGCGGGCCTGGTGGAGGCGCGTGTCGTCCGCAAGGCGCTGCGCGCGGCGTCCGAGGGGGGAGCGGTTCCGCTGGACGGCCTGGCGGACCTGGTCTCGACGGAGCTGTGGCTGCGGAGGCTGCTGTCCCGCCGGGGCACATGCTGGACGGGCACGGCGGCGCCCCGTCAACGTGCAGTGGCGGGCGGCGTGCCGCGGCGGCCGACGC
Source organism: Streptomyces sp. NPDC006283 (assembly GCF_040613325.1). NCBI lineage: Bacteria > Bacillati > Actinomycetota > Actinomycetes > Kitasatosporales > Streptomycetaceae > Streptomyces > Streptomyces sp. NPDC006283. The sequence continues at coordinate 12,151 of NZ_JBEXRZ010000116.1, forward strand.
TGCAGCCGTAGGGGCGGGGTGTGGCGGCTCGACCTTCTTACCCGCACGTGATCTGCGACTGCGCCCACCCTGCGAGCGCCGCGTTGCTCAGTGGCTTGTCCGGTTCCACGACCAGCCGGATGGTGCCGCGGCCGGTGAGCGGCACGTGGACCGGTACGGCCGCGTCGCCGCCGCGGACCACGGGCGAGCGCCACAAGCGCGTCCCGTCCCCGTACACGGAGAAGCGCACCGCGCCCAGGCCCGGCAGGCCGGTCAGGTCGTCGATACCGACCAGGGCGTCGTAGGAGTTGCACCGGCGGTTGAGGTCGATGGTGACGGACGACCTGGCGTGGACGGTCACCCCGTGCGCGTACTGCTTGCCGCCGATCGACATGCCCGAACGCTTCCAGAGCCAGCTGCTTTCGCCCAGGCGGACTTCCGGGCCCGTGTGGTCGCCGAGCATCCCGTACTCCAGCCGGTTCACCTGATAGACCGCGGGCGGCGGGGGCGGAGGTGGCGGGGGTGTGGGTTCGGGCGTGGGAGAGGGCGTGGTCGTCGGCTCGGGTGGAGCCGGCGGTTCAGCGGTCGGCGTCGGCTTGGGCTGTGTGGGCGTCGGAGTCGGCGTAGTCGTGGGCTTGGGCTCCGGTTTCTGCGTCGCCGGGTGTGCCTGGGGCGGCATCGGACCGGGCGGCGCCGAAGGTGTCGGCGACGGCGGCTTCGGCGCGGCCGGTGCGGCGGACGCGGTGGCGGGCGGCTTGGCCACCGGCTCCGAAGAGGGCTTCGGGTCGCCGGACAGCGCCCAGACCAGACCCGCGGTCGCGGCGACGGCGGCGGCCGCCGCGATGCCGGCCTTCGCCGGTGCGCCCAGCCCCTCCGCGACGGCACCCCCACCGGAGGCCCCGCCGGCGCCGCCACCAGTGGCAGCCGCCGCAGCTCCGGCTCCCGCGGCCCCCGCCGCTCCGCCCGCGACGATCCCGGCCGCCTTGAGGGAGTACCCCGCGGCGAACCAGCCGATGACCGCGACCGGAAGCAGCGCAGGAATGCCGGCATTGACGTGTGCCAGCTCGCCGGCGGCCAGACGGCACTTGGCGCACTCGTCCAAGTGCTTGCGCAGACCTCGCTCGGCTCGCATCCGCAGACCTCCGCGGGCGTAGGCGCCCAGCCGGTCCGCGTACCGAGCGCAGTCGCCGCCCGCGGTGAGAGCGGTGCTCACGTGGGCCTGGAGATAGGCCTGCTTGAGCCCTTCGCGCGCACGGCTGGCGAGCACGGCCGTCGCGTTGGCGGTGAGCCCGAAAAGCGGCGCGACCTCGCTCGGCGACTCCTCCTCGACCGTGGTGTGCCACAGCACCGCCTGCCAGCGCTCCGGCAGCGACCGGAACGCCTGCATGGCCAGTGACTGCTCCGCCTCGTGCATCGCCCGCACGTCCGCGCCGAGGTCGAGGGTGTCCTCGATCGGCGCGTCCGCGCTACGGATCGCCTCGGCGGCGAACACCGCGAAGTCCTCGACCAGGTGCTCCCGCTTCGCCGTCTTCATCCAGGTCGCGGCGACACGACGGACCGTGGTCAGGAGGTATGCGCGCACGGCCTGCTCCGGACCGGCGCCCCGGCGGACCGCCTGCAGGGTCCGCACGAACACCTCAGCCGTCAGGTCGTCCGCCGTGTCGGCGTCCCGGCAGCACGTACGGGCGTACCGGCGGACGGCGCCCGAGTGGCGGCGGAACAACTCCTCATAGGCGCCGTCGTCGCCGTCCCGCATGCGCTGGATCAATTCGGCGTCCGCAGAGGGGAGTTCCCTCGGCGGCGGCAGCACGGAGCCGGAACTGCCGGGCTCACGCTGCTGTGGCACCGCGTACTCGTCATCGGCGGGCGCCGCAGGCGGCGAAGACCCGCCCGATGCCGGACGGCCGGCTCCCGCCGTACCGCCCCGCCCGGCCGCGCCGGAGAATCCGCCGCGACCACCCTGGCTCGGCACCTGGGAGTAGAGCGGCGCGTCGGCCTCCGGCGCGCCGCCCGCACCGCCGAGCGACTCGTCCCGCCCGTCACCGCTCATCGCGGAAGCCCCCGTCAGCACCTACAGACCCGAACACCGGGCCAGCGTGCCACAGTTGGCCCTTACGTCGAACCCTCCTGTACGGCAACCACTCATCCGGGGAGACTTCCACCGATCCGAGCGCTGCGCATCACTCGTACGTGGAAGGCTGAACCCTCAGTGCGGGGCCGGGACAGGGCGCGTCGACCACGCGGTGAGCGATCACAGCGGGGGCGGGGCGCACGAGCACGCCGAGGGCGCACGGTCACGCCGATCGCGGACGCAGGCCCTCCAGCAGAATGTCGAGCAGCCGTGCCGAGGCCGCTTCCTGCTGCGCGGCATCCGGCAGCGAGGGCGCGGCCGTGGCTATCACCAGCAGTACGTCCGCCACGGTCACATCACCGCGGAGCTCGCCGGCGGCGCGGGCCCGGTCGACGAGCCGGCCGACGACCTCCAGCAGATCCGCCGCACCCGCGTCGTCCTGCTCGTCCGCCGGGACCGGCCGCGGGGCCACGACGCGCAGCCCTGGCTGCGCGCCCGCCCGCTGCTGCGGAACGCGCACGTCACCGCCGACCGCCTCGTGCCCCGCCGCCACCTCGGTGCGCGCCTCCTCCAGCGCCTCCGCGCCGCCCGCGACCACCGTCGACTCCTCGCCGTCCACACCCACCCGCAGCACCTGGGGCGGCAGCAGCCGCCCCGCACCGGATGCCACCGATGTACGCAGGAAGCGGGAGAGTGCGGACCACGGCTCCTCCTCCTGCCCGAGAGCCGTCCGCGCCTGCTCGGTCAGCCGGGAGGTCTCTTCCTCGGCTATACGGCGCACCAGCACGTCCTTGCTCGGGAAGCGGCGGTACACCGTCCCGACGCCGACCCTGGCCCGGCGCGCCACGTCCTCCATCGGCGCCCCGTAACCCAGCTCGCCGAACACCTCGCGGGCCGCCCGCAGTACGTGCTCGAGATTGCGCTGCGCGTCGACCCTCAGCGGGGCCGAGCGGCTGGCCCCGCCCGATCCCGCGTGCCCGTTCCCATTGCTGTCCGCCGCCGAAGCCTGCGCGACAGCGGTCTGCCAATGCGAATCCTGAATATGCATGAGCGTTCCCCCGGTCATGTCGTCTCCCCCCGGAGACCTCCCCGCCTGTCCGCCGGGCATGTCGTGACGTGACACCCCGACCGGGTACGAACATAGTTGAGCCCGAGTCAATTCAGAAGGGGGTACTTCCGCACGGAGCGCCCCCCGATCGGAGCAAGGGCCGGAAGGCTCCCTATTACGCCCCTGGCACCTGGCCCGTCCGCCACGTCTGACCTGCGTTGCTTCCTTTTTGTCCCGAGCTGCGCGCCTGCCCGGCGGCAGCCTTTTTCCGGTCACACAATTTGCCGAGGCTGTGGACAAACTCCCGAGGCCGTTGCCTCATGGGATGGTGAAGGCTGCAAACACCCGGGGCACGACCTCCGACACCCCGCCGCGCACGCGCATTCTCGTCGTGGGCGGCGGCTATGTCGGGATGTACACCGCACTGCGCCTCCAGCGGAAGCTGAAACCGGAGCTCGCGCGCGGCGAGGTGGAGATCGTCGTCGTCACCCCCGACCCCTATATGACGTATCAGCCATTCCTCCCGGAGGCCGCGGCCGGCTCCATCTCCCCACGCCATGTCGTGGTCCCCCTCCGCCGCGTCCTCGGCAGATGCACGATCGTCATCGGCGAGGCCAAGGCCGTCGACCACGCCAAGCGCACCGCGACCGTCACCACCCTCGCCACCGAGGAGGAGGGCGCCGGCGCGATCGAGATCGCCTACGACGAACTCGTCATCGCGCCCGGCTCCATCTCCCGCACCCTGCCCGTCCCCGGCCTCGCGGACTTCGGCATCGGTTTCAAGACGGTCGAGGAGGCCATCGGCCTGCGTAACCACGTCATCGAGCAGATGGACATCGCGTCGTCCACACGCGACCCCGCCATCCGCGACGCGGCCCTCACCTTCGTCTTCGTCGGCGGCGGCTACGCGGGCGTCGAGGCCCTTGCGGAACTCGAGGACATGGCCCGCTACACCTCGCGGTACTACCACAACCTGAAGCCGGAGGATCTGAAGTGGATCCTCGTCGAGGCCCAGGGACGCATCCTTCCCGAGGTCGGCGAGGTGATGGGCAAGTACGCGGTCCGCGAGCTGCGGGCCCGCAACATCGACGTACGCCTCGAGACACGGCTCGAGTCCTGCGAGGACCGGGTGGCCGTGCTGAGCGACGGTTCCCGCTTCCCGACCCGGACCCTCGTGTGGACGGCGGGCGTCAAACCCGCACCGGTCCTCTCCGCGACCGACCTTCCTCTGAACGAGCGCGGCCGGCTCACGTGCACGGCCCGGCTGTCGGTCGAGGGAGTCGACCACGCCTGGGCGGCCGGTGACGCGGCCGCCGTCCCTGACGTGACCTCCGACAAGCCAGGCGCCGAGTGCGCGCCCAACGCACAGCACGCCGTGCGCCAGACCAAGGTCCTCGCGGAGAACATCGTGGCCTCCCTGCGCGGCGCGCCGATGGAGGAGTACGCGCACAAGTACGTCGGCTCTGTCGCCTCCCTCGGCCTGCACAAGGGCGTCGCTCACGTCTACGGCCGCAAGCTCAAGGGCTATCCGGCCTGGTTGATGCACCGCGCCTACCACCTCAGCCGCGTGCCCACGTTCAACCGCAAAGCCCGTGTGTTGGCCGAATGGACCCTCTCCGGTCTCTTCAAGCGTGAGATCGTCTCCCTCGGCTCGCTGGAACACCCGCGCGCCGAGTTCGAACTCGCGGCGGGAGGCAGACGACCGGCGAACGGCTCGAAGGACCGGTCGGCCGGAGGCCGGGAAGAGGGGACGAAGGAGCAGTCGGCCGACGGATCCCCCGACGGCCCCCAAGGGACCTGACGGCGGTTCGGCGGCTTGCGGAAAGACGACTGTCAGTCCGGTCGGACACACTGGACGTGTGACCATAGGTGGGCTCACACCTGCACAGAGTGACCCTTCGCGACAACCCATTGAGGCTAGAAAGTCAGTGAACTTCACGCGTTGGAGCGCCAGGCTCCCCGGTACGCAGCGTCGCGCCGCAGCGCGGGGAACCGACCCGGGGCTTTCCCCGGCGCAGCGGTCCGAGGGCTCCGTGCCCGCGGCACGCGGCGAGTACGGACAGCCGGAGCCCCCGCCCGACGTCCCGGCCCTCGAGGACTTCTCCGTACCGGAGATCCTCGGCCGTCTGCCCGCCCTTGTCGCGCTCGTGCATGGCCCCGAGCATCGCGTCGTGTACGTCAATGACGCCTATGTCGCCGCTTTCGGGCACCGTCCGGTCGGTGCCACCGCCGTGGACGTGTGCCCGGAGCTCGCCGAGCTCGGTCTGCTTCCGCTCATGGACCAGGTGCTGCGCAGCGGCAAGCCCCGTACGGTCAAGTCCCGCAGGATCCACGGCAGCGGGGAGTCCAAGGCCCGGCGCGGGGAGGGTTCGTACACGGTCACCTGCCTGCCGGCGGAGCGGACCGACGGGAGCAAGGACACCGAGGGCGTCCTCGTCTTCGCCGCCGATGTCACCGACCACGCGGAGGCGGCCGAGCGGCTGCGTGCCAGCGAGCGCCGCCACCGGGAGACGGCCGTCACGCTCCAGCGTTCGCTGCTCCCCCAGGAGTTGGAGCAGCCTGACGACCTGCGCTTCGCCGCCACCTACCAGCCCGGAGGCACCGACGCCGCGGTCGGCGGCGACTGGTACGACGTGATCACGCTCGGCGCGGGCCGTACGGCGCTGGTCATCGGTGACGTGATGGGCCGGGGTGTGCGGGCCGCGGCCGTCATGGGGCAGCTGCGCACCGCTGTCCGCGCCTACGCCCGCCTGGACCTCCCACCGCACGAGGTTCTCCAGCTGCTCGACGGGCTCGCCGCCGAGATCGACGCGAGCCAGATCGCCACCTGCGTCTACGCGGTCCACGACCCCAACGAGGGCCGGCTCGTCTACGCCTCCGCCGGACATCTGCCGATTCTGGTGCGCCACGAGGACGGCAGCGTGGAACGTGCGGCGGAACCGACCGGTCCGCCCCTCGGCACCGGCGGCTGGCTGCACACATCCGGCTCCATCGACCTGCCGCCCGGCTCCACCGCGGTCCTCTATACGGACGGCCTGGTGGAGCGCCGCGGTGAGGACATCGACGAAGGGGTGGCCGCGCTGGAGCGTGCGCTGGCCGGGGCGACCGGCAGCCCGCAGGTGGTGTGCGACCGGCTGATCCGCTCCCTCGGCGTGACCGCGGAGCATGACGACGATGTTGCCGTGCTCGTCCTTCAGCATCCGACGCGCCTGGGCGCGGACGCCGAGCTGTTCCACAACGCGGCCCTCGACCTGCTCGGCGGCATCGAGGCGGCCCCGCGGGCCCGGGCTTTCGCGTCGGGGGTGCTGGCCTCGTGGCGTTTTTCCCCGGAGCTGCACGACCTCGGCGTCCTGGCCGTCAGCGAACTGGTCGCCAATTCGCTGCAGCACGGCACCCCGCCCATGCGCCTCAGACTCCGTCGCACCGACCGCCGGCTGATCGTCGAGGTGACCGACGGGGACGACCATCTGCCGCGCCGTCGCCGCGCGGAAACGGAGGACGAGGCGGGCCGCGGGATTTCCATTATCGCGACGATCGCCTCGTCCTGGGGGAGCCGCCGTACACCAGGGGGCGGCAAAGCGGTCTGGTGCGAGTTCGCCCTGCCGCAGTGAGATGCGGCCTCAGTGGGCCGGGGCGACGGCCTCTTCGGGCTTGTGCACGGCCACCACTCGGGTCTTCGCCGCGAGGGACGGCTGGTCCTGCACGGGAGTGAGCCGCTTGCCCAGCCGCAGCGCCAGCACGGTGATGGCGAGCGAGAACAGCACGAACGTCACGATGTACGGCGCGTGCAGTGCGGCCCCCATCGGCCCGCCGACGGCCGGGCCGACCGCCAGCGCGAGCTGTTTGACCAGGGCGAAGGCGGAGTTGTACTGCCCGACCATGGCCTCCGGCGCGAGATCCGCGACCAGGGGGGCCACCGTCGGCGACAACATCGCCTCGCCGAGGCCGAACAGCGCGTACGTGGAGATGAAGGCGGCGGTCGCCATGGCCTGGCTGCCGTGTCCGAGCCCCGCGTACCCCGCTGCCAGCCACGCCAGGGCCCAGATCAACCCGACCGACGCGATGACCCGGCTGCGCCTGCGGCGCTCCACGAACTTCAGCACCAGGAACTGCGCGACAACGATGACGGCGGTGTTGGCGGCCAGGGCCGTGCCGAGGGTCGCGGGCTCGATACCGGCCGCCTCGGTGCCGTAGGCCGCGAGGCCCGACTCGAACTGGCCGTAGCAGGCGAAGAAGAGGACAAAGCCCAGCACGAGCAGTTGGACCATGGCCCGGTGCCCGAGCAGAGCCCGCAGCCCTCCCTTGGCGCCGGCCTCCTTGTTCGCGGGCCGGGCGCCTTGGAGCGACGGGGAGTGGGGGAGCCGCACGGTCAGGGCGATCCCGGCGAGCACCAGGAACATCGCCGCCTCGATGCCGAACAGCAGCAGGAAGCTTTCCGGGTGGCTCTCGACGACGATGTGTCCGCCGATGAGGCCTCCGATGCCCAGCCCCAGGTTCTGCAGGAAGAACTGTGTGGCGAAGGCGCGCGTGCGTGTGGCGGTCTCGGAGCACCAGACGATCAAGGTCGCGAGCGCCGGTTGCATCACTGCCGTACCGGCACCGAGCAGCGCCGCGGACAGGACGACGGCCGGCAGGCTCTCCGAGAGACCCATGCCGATGGCGCCCATGGACGCCAGCAAGGCGGCGGCGACGAGTACGGGCAGAGGTCCGCGGCGGTCGATGACCCGGCCGGTGAAGGGCAGGGCCACCAGCGCGGCCATCGCGAAGACCGCCAGCACGACTCCCGCCGAGCCGGCGCCCAGGTCCCGCACCTGTGCCACATAGACGTAGAGGTACGGGACGGTGAAACCGAGTCCGAACGCGCTCAGCGCGTTCCCCGCCTGGATCCGGCGCATCGCTGCACCCTTCGCCTTGGTCACACTCACCTGCTTCAAGATCGGGGAAGTTCTGGAGATCCGAAGTACTGACCTCTGAAGACTTCAACACTAAAGTTCGATGGTTAAGAGTACACAGTGAAGGACTTCAAGGCCAACGCGTGCCGTGCCATACTTCGCCGCATGCCTACCGAGATCCCCGAGGCCTCCGTGACGCCGGGTCTGCAGGAGCCGAGCCTCGACGAGCAGATCGCGGCCTACCAGCGCGAGTTCGGCGATCTGGACCCCCAGGTCGAGAAGGTGGTCTCCGCGCTCGGCCGGCTCAACCGCCGCATGAACGTCGCGTACGGCCGCCAGGTCTCCGACCTCGGCATCAGCAATGCCGAATGGGAAGTCCTCAAGACTCTGGTGCTCTCGGGCGCGCCCTACCGGATGGGCCCGGGCGAACTCGCGAAGCGGCTCGGCCTGACCCCCGCCGCCATGACCCACCGCATCGACCGCATGGCCGGCGAAGGTCTGGTCACCCGGGACCGGGACGAGAGCAACCGGGTGCGCGTCATCGTGGAGCTGACGGACGAGGGCCGTACCAAGTGGCTCGAGGCGATGCGCATGGCGACGAACTTCGAGGAGGACCTCCTCCAGGACCTCTCGGGTGAAGAGCGGGTACTCCTGGGTCAGCTGTTGATCCGTGTGCTGCGCCGCGTGGAACACGATCAGCCGGACGCCGGCGGACGTCTCACCGATCTGGACTGACCGGACGGGGGCGCGGCCCAGGCAGTGTTTGACACGGCCCCCTGCGATCCGTAAGGTTCTTCGAGTTGTCACGGAGCCGGAACGGTTCTTCGACAGCCATCCTGCCGCGAACGCGGCAACCCAACTCAGCACGATCTCCCAGCCGGGATGAATTTCGGCATGCCGAAATTCATTTCGAAAGCTCGATTATGAGTCGCCAGGGAAATCGGCTAGAGTTCGGGAGTCGGAACGGCCCAACAGCCGGGAAGATACCCCCCTCTGACTGGGAATCAGGCCCGAAAGGATCTGATAGAGTCGGAAACGCCGGAAGGCCGAAAGGCCGGAAAGCACACCGAGGAAATCGGATCGGAAAGATCTGATAGAGTCGGAAACGCAAGACCGAAGGGAAGCGCCCGGAGGAAAGCCCGCAAGGGTGAGTACAAAGGAAGCGTCCGTTCCTTGAGAACTCA
>NZ_JBEXRZ010000117.1:0-21292 GCF_040613325.1 Streptomyces sp. NPDC006283
GTCGCGAGCGGCCGGCCCGGTTGCGTCGGCGCCGTCCGAGGAGCCCGGGTCGGCCGCCCGGTCGGCCGCCGAGTCGGCCGTCGAACCAGTCGTCACTGTGCTGTCCCTTCCACTCCCGCGCTCTTCCCGGGGGCCGCTCGGCCGCCCGCGTCGCTCCTGCCGTCCGGGTCCTTGGCGGTCGCCCCGGGCCCTTGCGCGCCGCTCGACGCAGGGAGCGTCCGAGGACCGCCTGAACCTTGCGCGCCGGACATCAGCCACGCGTACTCCGCGTTCGTACGCAGCAGGTCGTGGTGCGTGCCCACCGCGGCGATACGGCCCTCGGACAGCAGCGCGACCCGGTCGGCCAGCATCACCGTCGACGGCCGGTGTGCCACCACCAGCGCCGTGGTCCCCTCCAGAACCCGGCGCAGCGCCGCCTCCACGAGCGCCTCCGTGTGCACGTCGAGTGCCGACAGCGGGTCGTCCAGCACCAGGAAGCGGGGCCGGCCGACGACCGCGCGGGCGAGCGCGAGACGCTGGCGCTGGCCGCCGGACAAGCTCAGGCCCTGTTCGCCCACCTGCGTGGCCGTGCCGTTCGGCAACTTGTCCACGAAGCCGGCCTGCGCGATGTCGAGGGAGCGGCGCAGAGCGGCCTCGTCGGCCTCGCCGTGAGCACCCATCGACACGTTCTCGCCGACGCTCGCGGAGAACAATGTCGGCTCCTCGAAGGCCACGGACACCAGCTCGCGCAGCCGCTCGCGCGGCATGGCGGTGATGTCCTGCCCGTCGAGGGTGATCCGCCCGCCGGTCGGCTCGTGCAGCCGCGGTACGAGCGCGGTGAGCGTGGTCTTGCCGCTGCCCGTCCCGCCGACGAGGGCCATCGTCTCGCCCGGACGCACATGCAGGTCGATGCGGGCGAGGACGGGCGTGGTGTCCGCGGGCGCGTCCGGGTAGCGGAACTCGACACCGTCGAAGCGCAGCCCGCCGGCCTGTGCGGGGGCCACGCCCGTCAGGGCTCCGGCGTCGTACGTCTCCCGCTCCTCTTCCGCGTCCAGCACCTCGAAGTACCGGTCCGCGGCGGTTGCCGCCTCCTGGCTCATGGCCAGCAGGAAGCCGATCGAGTCCACCGGCCAGCGCAGTGCCAGCGCCGTCGACAGGAACGCCACGAGCGTGCCCGCCGACAGGTCGCCGTCCGCCACCTGGATCGTCCCCAGCACCAGCGCGGCACCGATGGCGAGTTCGGGAATGATCGTGATCAGCGCCCAGACGCTGCCCAGCAGCCGGGCCTTGCCGAGCTCCGTGCCGCGCAGCCGCTCCGACAGTCCGCGGAAGGCCTCGGCCTGGCTGCGGTGCCGGCCGAAGCCCTTGATGATGCGGATGCCGAGGACGCTCTCCTCGACGACCGTCGTCAGATCGCCGACCTGGTCCTGGGCCTTCCGGGCGACCAGGGAGTACCGCGCCTCGAAGAGCGAGCAGACCACGACCAACGGCACCACGGGCGCCAGCAGAACCAGCCCGAGCGTCCACTCCTGGCCGAGCAGGATCACGAACCCGACGAGGATCGTTGTGCCGTTGACGAGCAGGAACGTCAGCGGGAAGGCCAGGAACATCCGCAGCAGCATCAGGTCGGTCGTGCCGCGCGAGAGCAACTGGCCCGACGCCCACCGGTCGTGGAAGGCCACCGGCAGACGCTGCAGATGCCGGAAGAGATCCGCCCGCATGGCCGCCTCGACACCGGCGAGCGGCCGGGCCACCAGCCACCGCCGGAAGCCGAACAGGACGGCCTCCGCGACGCCCAGCAGGAGCAGGATCAGCGCGCCGAACCAGACACCGCCCGGGTCCCCGCCGGCGACCGGCCCGTCGACGATCCACTTCAGCACCAGCGGGATGACGAGGCTGAGACAGGAGGCCACGACGGCGACGAAGGCAGCGCCGAACAGGCGCGTACGGACCGGGCGGACATACGGCCACAGCCGCAGGAGCGAACGCACGGCGGAGCGGTCCCTGGTATCGGAATGTGGTGTGGGCATCAGGTGCGAGCCTACGGTTCACCACTGACAGCGCTCATGTGGTTTTCCGCCAGGCGGAGCAGCTTCGGACAACAGGGTCTGGGCCGGGTGACGTACGCGGACCGGAGTCGTACGCCCGGCATCAACCGATCGGCCGATGCCGGATCGAGCGTTATGGGCGATGCGCCGCACCCGCGCCGGCAGCGACTGTGGGGACATGGCGATCATCGAAGTGAACGGACTGCACAAGGCCTACGCCGGCCGGCCGGCGGTCGACGGGGTGAGTTTCACGGTCGACGAGGGGGAGATCTTCGGGATCCTCGGCCCGAACGGCGCGGGCAAGACCACGACCGTCGAATGCGTCGAGGGCCTCAGGATCCCCGACTCGGGCACGGTCCGAGTCGCCGGGCTCGACCCGGTGGCCGACCACCAGCAGCTCACCCGGCTGCTCGGCGCTCAGCTCCAGGAGAGCGAGCTGCAGCCCAAACTCACCGTGCGCGAGGCACTGGAGCTGTACGCCTCCTTCTACGAGGCCCCGGCCGACTGGCGGCCGCTTGCCGAGCGGCTCGGTCTGGAGGCCAAACTCGCGACCCGGTTCGCGAAGCTCTCCGGCGGCCAGAAGCAGCGGCTGTTCATCGCCCTCGCGCTGGTCGGCAACCCACGGGTCGTCGTCCTGGACGAGCTCACCACCGGGCTCGACCCACGCGCCCGCAGGGACACCTGGCAACTGATCGAGGAGGTCCGGGACTCGGGCGTCACCGTGCTGCTCGTCACCCACTTCATGGAGGAGGCACAGCGCCTCTGCGACCGGATCGCCGTGATCGACAAGGGCCGGGTCGCCGCTCTGGACACCCCGGCCGGGCTGATCGGCCGGTCCGCCGCGTCGACGGTCATCTCCTTCACGCCCTCCGCCCCGCTGGACGAGCGGGAGCTCACGGCGCTGCCGCAGGCGGCCTCCGTCCGGACCGAGGACGGCCAGGTGGTGCTCCACGGCACCGACGAGACGGTCACGGCGGTGATGTCCCTGCTGGCCAGGCACGGCATCACGGCCCGCCGGCTCCGCGTGTCCGAGACGACCCTGGACGACGCCTTCCTCGACCTCACAGAAGAGAGCGCACGATGACCACCACGACCGCCCCTGCCCCCACTTCCGCGTCCGTCGCGGTACTGCGTACCGAGGCCCGTCTCTTCGCGCGGGAGCCCGGGTCGCTGTTCTGGATCCTTCTCTTCCCGACACTGCTGATGACGATCCTCGGCCTGATCCCATCCTTCCGGGAAGCGTCGGACGACATCGGCGGCCGGCGTGTCATCGACCTCTACGTCCCCGTCGCCGTACTGCTCGCCATGATCATGGCCGGACTGCAGGCCATGCCGCCCGTCCTCGCCGGATACCGCGAACGCGGCATCCTGCGGCGCATGTCGACCACCCCGGTCCGCCCCTCCGCGCTGCTCACCGCCCAGCTCGCCCTCCACGGCGCGGCGGCAGTCGTATCCGCCGTCCTGGCCATGACGGTGGGCCGGATCGTGTTCGACGTGGCGCTGCCCGCACAGCCGGTCGGGTACGCGCTCGCCCTGGTCCTGACCACCGCGAGCGCACTCGCGCTCGGAGCGATGGTCTGCGCCGTCTCCCGCACCCAGAAGATCACGACCGCCGTCGGCTCGGTGATCTTCTTCCCGTCGATGTTCACCTCGGGCGTGTGGCTGCCCGTGCAGACCATGCCCGACACCCTGCAGCGCATCGTGGAGTTCACGCCACTGGGGGCCGCCTCCCAGGCGCTCGACCGCGCCGCGGCCGGCGGCTGGCCCGCGTGGTCGGACCTGGGGGTCACGGGACTGTGGACCGTCCTTCTCACCGCGGCCGCGGTCCGCTGGTTCCGCTGGGAGTGATCCCGGTGGGGGAGCGGCCGGGGCACACTGGGCGCATGAAGCTGCCCGACGCGTTGCCGGGGCCCAAAGCGGTCGTACCGATCGAGGAGCGCTGGGCGCAGTTCTACCGCCACGGCCCCTACGCGCTCCTGGGGCTCGCCACCCTGATCTCCGGCGTCGTCGCGGACGAGTTCATGAGCCGCGCCGAGATGTACGCCGCCGCAGTGCTGGTCGTCGCCGCTCTGGTGCTCCAGCGGTGGTGGGACGTGACAGCTCCGGGCACGGCGAACGGCGGCCCGGCCGGGTATGTGTACATCGCGCTGCGGACCGTCCTCGCGTTCGCCCTCACCTGGCTGAACCCGCTGTTCGCCATCTACGCCGTCCTCGGCTACTTCGACTCCGGCCATCTGCTGCCCGGCCGGCGGGCTTACGCGGGGCTGCTGGTCACCGCCGTGACCATGGCGGGCTCCCAGTCCGGTGGCCTGCCGCCGAAATCGACGACACAGTGGTTCCTCTTCGGCGGCCTCTATGTCCTCAACGCCTCGCTCTGTCTGCTCTTCGCCGGCCTGGGTGTCCGGGAGGCGGAGCGGGCGAAGGAGCGCCTGGCCACCATCCAGGCGCTGGAGGACACCAACGCCCGACTGGAACAGGCCCTCGAGGAGAACGCCGGCCTGCACGCCCAACTCCTCGTCCAGGCGCGGGAGGCCGGTGTCGCCGACGAGCGACGCCGGCTGGCCGCCGAGATCCACGACACCATCGCCCAGGGCCTGGCCGGCATCATCACCCAGTTGCAGGCCGTCACCTCCACCGACGACCCGGCGCTCGCCGGGAAACACCTCGACCGCGCCTTTGCGCTCGCGCGCCACAGCCTCGGCGAGGCCCGCCGCTCCGTGCAGAACCTCGCCCCGGCAGCTCTGGAGCACGCCTCACTGCCCCAGGCACTGGAGGCGGCCGTCACCGACTGGGCGGAACAGACCGGCGTGCAGGCCCGGTTCACCGTCACCGGTACGCAGGAGCCGCTGCACGAGGAGGTCGCGGCCACCCTGCTCCGTATCGCCGGCGAGTCACTCGCGAACGCCGCGAAGCACGCGCACGCCACGCGGGCCGGCGTCACCCTGTCCTACATGGGCGACGAGGTCACCCTCGACATACGCGACGACGGCAGGGGCTTCGACCCCCTTGCGCTGCCGCCCCGTTCCGGCACCGGCGGCTTCGGGCTGGACGGCATGCGGGCCCGCGCCGAACGGATCGCGGGCACGGTCGCCGTGGAATCGGAGCCGGGCCGGGGAACGGCCGTGTCCGTTCGCGTACCGTTGGTCCGCCATGGCTGATCACATCATCACCCTGATCGTCGTCGACGACCATCCCGTCGTACGCGACGGTCTGCGCGGCATGTTCGACTCCGCGCCCGGTTTCCGGGTCCTCGGCGAGGCAGCGAACGGCGTCGAAGGCGTCGAACTGGCCACCCGGCTCGACCCCGACGTCGTCCTCATGGACCTGCGCATGCCCGGCGGCGGGGGAGTGGCGGCCATCGCCGAGCTGACCCGCCGCGGCGCCCGCGCCAAGGTCCTGGTCCTCACCACCTACGACACGGACTCCGACACCCTGCCCGCCATCGAGGCCGGCGCCACGGGCTACCTCCTCAAGGACGCACCCCGCGACGAACTGTTCACGGCGGTGCGGGCCGCCGCCGACGGCCGCACCGTGCTCTCCCCGGCGGTCGCCTCCCGTCTCGTCTCACATGTCCGCACCCCCGCCGCGTCCGGCAGGGAGCCGCTCTCCGCCCGCGAGCGCGAGGTGCTGGAGCTGGTCGCCAAAGGCACGTCCAACCGGGAGATCGCGGCGGAGCTGTTCATCAGCGAGGCAACGGTGAAGACCCACCTCACACACATCTTCGGCAAGCTTGGCGCCAAGGACCGGGCGGCGGCCGTCGCCGTCGCCTACGACCGGGGCATCCTCGGCTGACCGGGCTCAGTGCGCGACCCGCAGCAGCAGCACCGAGCGGCCGGGCACCCGCACCACCGAGCCCCCCTCGTGCACCGTGCCCGGCGGCGTGGTCTGGTCCTCCAGCGAGGTGTCCACCACCAGCTCGTAGTCCTGCGCCCACGGCGCGCCCGGCAGCCGGAAGTCCACCGGCTCAGCGGCCGCGTGCAGGATCGTCAGGAAGCTGTCGTCGGTGACCTGCTCTCCGCGGGCGTCCCGGCCGGGAATGTCCCGGCCGGACAGATACAGCGCGAGGGTCGCCGACGGGGCGTACCAGTCGCCTTCGGTCATCTCCCTGCCCTGCGGGGTGAACCACGCCAGGTCGCGCAGTCCGTCCGGCGCCTGCGGGCGGCCCGAGAAGAAGGCCCTTCTGCGCAGCACCGGGTGACGATGGCGCAGTTCCAGCAGCCGCCGGGTGAGTTCCAGCAGGCCGCCGGGCCCCGGCTCGTCGCGCAGCGACCAGTCCAGCCAGCTGGTCGGGTTGTCCTGGCAGTAGGCGTTGTTGCTGCCGTCCTGGGTCCGGCCCATCTCGTCGCCGGCGACGATCATCGGCACGCCCGTCGAGAGCAGCAGGGTGGTCAGCAGGTTGCGCACCTGTCTGCGGCGCAGGGCGTTGACACCGGGGTCGTCCGTCTCGCCCTCCGCCCCGCAGTTCCAGGACCGGTTGTCGTTGGTGCCGTCGCGATTGCCCTCCCCGTTGGCCTCGTTGTGCTTCTGCTGGTAGCTGACCAGGTCGCGCAGGGTGAAGCCGTCGTGCGCGGTGATGAAGTTGACGGATGCGTACGGGCGCCTGCCGCCCCAGGCGTACAGGTCGCTGGAGCCCGACAGCCGGTAGCCGAGATCGCGTACGTCGGGCAGGGCGCCGCGCCAGAAGTCCCGCACGGCGTCGCGGTACCGGTCGTTCCACTCCGTCCACAGCGGCGGAAAGGCGCCCACCTGGTATCCGCCGCTGCCCACGTCCCAGGGCTCCGCGATCAGTTTCACCCGCCGCAGCACCGGGTCCTGGGCGATGACGGCCAGAAAGGGGGACAGCATGTCGACGTCGTGCATCGAGCGGGCGAGCGCCGCGGCCAGGTCGAAACGGAAGCCGTCGACGCCCATCTCGGTCACCCAGTAGCGCAGCGAATCGGTGATCAGCCGCAGCACATGGGGCTGCACCACATGCAGTGTGTTGCCGCACCCTGTGTAGTCCGCATATCGGCGGGCATCCGCCTGAAGGCGGTAGTAGCCGCGGTTGTCGATCCCGCGCAGGGACAGCATCGGCCCCAACTCGCTCGCTTCAGCGGTGTGGTTGTACACCACGTCGAGAATGACCTCGATACCCGCGGCGTGCAGCGCCCGGACCATCCGCTTGAACTCGCCGACCTGCGCTCCGGCCGTACCCGAGGCCGCGTAGGCCGCGTGCGGGGCGAAGTAGCCGATGGAGTTGTAGCCCCAGTAGTTGGCGAGCCCTCGCCGCAGCAGGTGGTCCTCGTGCGCGAACTGGTGCACCGGCAGCAGTTCGACAGCCGTCACTCCGAGCCGCACCAGATGCTCGATCGCCGCGGGATGGGCGAGACCCGCGTACGTACCCCGCAGTTCCTCGGGGATGCCCGGATGCAGCTT
The DNA here is from genome assembly GCF_040613325.1 of Streptomyces sp. NPDC006283. Taxonomy (NCBI): domain Bacteria; kingdom Bacillati; phylum Actinomycetota; class Actinomycetes; order Kitasatosporales; family Streptomycetaceae; genus Streptomyces; species Streptomyces sp. NPDC006283. Next base: position 7,443 of record NZ_JBEXRZ010000117.1, read on the forward strand.
GGTGAACCCTTTGACGTGCAGCTCGTAGATGACCGAGTCCGCCCAGGGGATCTTGGGCCGGCGGTCGTCCATCCACTCGTCGCCGTCGGCGTCGTCGTGGACGACCACCCCCTTGGGCACGTACGGGGCGGAGTCCCGGTCGTCGCGCACGGTGTCGGCGACATGCTGGTCGGGCCAGTCCCGCACATGCCCGTAGACCTGCGCGGGTAGCGAGAAGTCCCCGTCGACCGCGCGGGCGTAGGGGTCGAGCAGCAGCTTCGCCGGATTCCAGCGCGCCCCCGTCCACGGGTCCCAGCGGCCGTGCACCCGGTAGCCGTACCGCCGGCCGGGGCCGACGCCCGGCACGAAGCCGTGCCAGATCTCGTGCGTCAGCTCGGTGAGCGGCAGCCGGGTCTCCGCGCCGGACTCGTCGAACAGGCACAGCTCCACTCCTTCCGCCCCGCCCGCCCACAGCGCGAAGTTGGTCCCCGCGACGCCGTCCGGGCCGACCCGGAACCGTGCGCCCAGAGGTGTGGGCGCTCCCGGCCACACCGGTGGTCTGCGGACCTCCGCCTCCGGGCGGCGGCCGGCCGCGCCGGCCACCGCCGAACGAGTGCCGGGCGGCTCGCCCGGCACCTCCTCCCGCACCGTCTCCTGCTCGGCTGCGCTCGACACCTGCCGGCCTCCCGCGGCTCGTCGGGCCCTGCTTGAGGTGCTCCCAGGCCCGGGCCTTCGGTGGAGCACTGCTCGCGGCGTCCCGGCCGCGTCACCCCACGCCTGGTCCTTTCACCATTTCTGCCCGCGCCGCACGCGTCCCAACATCGCCCGCCGTTCACGTTGCCCCAGGCGGGTCGTTGCCCCGGACGGGCCGCTGTCGTTGGTCGGTATGTGAGACATGTACTGAAGCGGGCGGGGCGCGGCGCGGCCGTCGCCCTGGCAGGAGCAGGACTGATCGCGGGACTCGTCGGCTGTACCGGTGAAATCCTCGGCAACGGTGACAAACCGGGGGCGGCGGCGCCCGCGGGCACCATCCGAGTGACGCCGAAGGACGGTGCGAAGAAGGTGCGCCCGGACGACATCGTCGAGGTCCGTCTGCCCGGCGGCCGACTCGAGCGGGTCGAGGTCACGCGGATCGGAAACGCCACGAAGACCGCCGTCGAGGGGCAGATCTCCGATGACGGGCAGCTCTGGAGACCCAAGGAGGGCACCCGGCTCAAGCTCGCCGCCAAGTACAGCGTGGACGTGGTGGCACGCGACGGGCAGGGCCGCAGGGCGGCGCGCCACACCACCTTCACGACCCTGGTTCCCGATCACCGGTTCATCGGCTACGTCCAGCCGGAGAACCGTTCGACCGTCGGCACCGGGATGATCGTTTCCGTCGGTTTCAACCAGGCGATCGAGAACCGCGCCGCCGTCGAACGCGCGATCCGTATCACCTCCGATCCGCCGGTGGAGGTCGTGGGCCACTGGTTCGGCAATGAGCGGGTCGACTTCCGGCCCCGTGGCTACTGGAAGCCCGGCACCGAGGTCACCGTCGACATGCGGCTGCGCGAAGTCGAGGCGGAGCCCGGCGTGTACGGCCTCCGGAGCAAGACCATCTCCTTCACGGTCGGCCGTTCCCAGATCTCCCACGTGGACGCCAAGGCGCGCACCATGAAGGTCGTGCGCGACGGCAAGCCCCTCGCGACCGTGCCCATCACCGCCGGGGCACGCAAACACCCGACGTACAACGGCAAGATGGTCGTGATGGAGATGCACGACGTGACCCGGATGAACGGGGCGACCGTCGGATTCACGAAGAAGAACGGAAAGAGCGAGTACGACATCAAGGACGTACCGCACGCGATCCGGCTGACGACGTCCGGCACCTTCCTGCACGGCAACTACTGGACGAACCCCAAAGTCTTCGGCACGAAGAACGTGTCGCACGGCTGTGTGGGGCTGCGGGACGACAAGGGCGGCAGCAGTGAGTCCCCGGCCGGCTGGTTCTTCGACCGGACCCTGATCGGCGACGTCGTGGAGGTCGTCAACTCCAAGGACCGGACGGTGGACCCGGACAACGGCCTCAGCGGCTGGAACCTCGACTGGCAGGCATGGAAGGCGGGTTCCGCACTGGGCTGACGCGGCACCCTCACCGACCCGGCACGACCTGCGCCGCGGGCCGATGCCACCGTAAAGCGGCCCTGGCGGAGTCCGATGGACGAGTTGGGACTGAACGGTGACATTGGGGGGCACATTTGACGACGTGCGGTGTGATTATCTATCGCCGTGCGTGCGTGAGGTGCGCGGGGGTGCGGGCCGTGGCGATGCCAGGCCGTGCGAGGGGAGAACACGACTGTGAACGGGCAGCCGATATCGGGGGCATCGGCCGGAACCGGACGCGGGCGCGGGGGCGCCGCGCTGTCCGCTCTGGTGATGGGGGCGATGCTGGTGCTGACGGCCTGCGGGGGCGGGGGCTCCGACAAGGGCGGCGACGCCGGGTCCGGCCGTAAGGACGGCAGCGGGAAGGTCGAGAACGCGGCCTCCCAGGCGGTGGTGACCATCACGCCCAAGGACGGTGCCGACGCGGTCGCCACCAGCGGCGCGCTCAAGGTCACGGCGGCCAAGGGCAAGCTGACGACGGTCAGTGTGCAGGACGACAAGGGCACCGAGATCAAGGGCGAGATCGCGGCGGACGGCGCGAGCTGGCAGCCGCTGCAGCATCTGGCGGGCTCCACCAAGTACAAGGTGCACGCCGTCGCCAAGGACACCGAGGGCCGCGAGTCGGCCAAGGACACCACCTTCACCACGCTGGTGCCCAAGAACACCTTCATCGGCCACTACACGCCGGAGGACGGTTCGACCGTCGGCGTCGGCATGCCGGTCTCCATCAACTTCACCCGCGGCATCACGGACCCGGCGGCCGTCGAGAAGGCGATCGAGGTGACGGCGGAGCCGTCCGTCCCGATCGAGGGCCACTGGTTCGGCAACGACCGTCTCGACTTCCGTCCCGAGAAGTACTGGGCCGCCGGCACCAAGGTGACCGTGAAGCTCAACCTGGACGGTGTCGAGGGCCGCCCGGGTGTGTACGGCAAGCAGGCCAAGACCGTCTCGTTCACCATCGGCCGCAGCCAGGTCTCCACCGTCGACGCCGGCGCCAAGACGATGAAGGTCGTACGCGACGGCAAGGAGATCAAGAACATACCGATCACCGCGGGCGCGCCTTCGACCACGACATACAACGGGCAGATGGTCATCAGCGAGAAGTACAAGGTGACCCGGATGAACGGTGCGACCGTCGGCTTCGGAGGCGAGTACGACATCAAGGACGTGCCGCACGCGATGCGGCTGTCCACCTCGGGCACCTTCATCCACGGCAACTACTGGGCCTCGCCGGGCACCTTCGGCTCGGCCAACGTCAGCCACGGCTGCGTCGGCCTGCGCGACGTGCGCGGCGCGTACGACAAGAACACCCCGTCCGCCTGGTTCTACAACAACTCGATCATCGGCGACGTGGTGATCGTGAAGAACTCCAAGGACAAGCAGATCGCCCCGGACAACGGCCTGAACGGCTGGAACCTGTCCTGGGAGGAGTGGACGAAGTAGGACACCCGCGCAGGGGCCCGGTGCTGTGAGCAACAGCACCGGGCCCCCGTGTGTTAACGGGTACTAACCTTCGCCCATGACCGTTTCACTCGAAGTCTCCGAAGGCGTCGGCACCATCAGGCTCGACCGCCCCCCGATGAACGCCCTCGACATCGCGATCCAGGACCGGTTGCGCGAGCTCGCGGAGGAGGCCACCCGGCGCGAGGACGTACGGGCCGTGATCCTGTACGGCGGCGAGAAGGTGTTCGCGGCAGGCGCGGACATCAAGGAGATGCAGGCCATGGACCACACGGCGATGGTCGTGCGGTCCCGTGGGCTGCAGGAGTCCTTCACCGCCGTCGCGCGTATCCCCAAGCCCGTCGTCGCGGCCGTCACCGGATACGCGCTCGGCGGCGGCTGCGAGCTCGCGCTCTGCGCCGACTACCGGATCGCCGCGGACAACGCCAAGCTCGGCCAGCCGGAAATCCTGCTGGGCCTGATCCCCGGCGCCGGCGGCACCCAGCGGCTGTCCCGGCTGATCGGCCCGTCCCGCGCCAAGGACCTGATCTTCACCGGTCGCATGGTGAAGGCGGACGAGGCGCTCTCGCTCGGGCTGGTGGACCGCGTCGTCCCGGCTGCCGAGGTGTACGAGCAGGCGCACGCATGGGCCTCGGCGCTCGCCAAGGGCCCCGCGCTGGCGCTGCGCGCCGCCAAGGAGTCGGTGGACACCGGCCTGGAGACGGACATCGAGACCGGTCTCGCGGTGGAGCGCAACTGGTTCGCGGGGCTGTTCGCCACGGAGGACCGGGAGCGCGGGATGCGCAGCTTCGTCGAGGAGGGGCCGGGCAAGGCCAAGTTCCTCTGAGCGCACATCCGTCGACCCGCAATCGCGGGCGATACGACGGTGCGTCAATCGCATGAGCGGCCCGCGCGGACCTTAGGGGAACCTTAAGCATGAGCACCTCCAGCGGGCGTCGTGTCGATCTTGTGCGCGGCATCACCGCAGCTCAGTGCGGCTGTCAGGCGTCGCACTGAGCCAGGGGCATATGCCGATCGGCCCCTCGGAATGACTCATACCGGGGGGCCTATTCACCCGGATCGCTCACACGGGCCGTCAGACGCGGCCATGATGGAGGCATGTCGGGCCTCGAGGGTGTGGGACAACCGCGGCAGCGCGTCGGCGCCACCGCAGGACGGTGGGCACCTGCCGCCGACGACGAACAGGCGCTCAAGGCGCTGGAGTTGTACGGCAATCCGACGGAGGGTGAGGTGAGTCTCCCCTCCCGCCCCGAGTCCGCCGCCACGGCTCGCCGGCTCACCCAGTGCGTGGTGCTGCGCCAGTGGTCGCTGCCCGCGCAGACCGGGGAGTACGCGGTCCTGCTCGTCTCCGAACTGGTCGGCAACGCGGTGCGTCACACCGGTGCGCGGGTGTTCGGATTACGGATGCTGCGCCGCCGCGGCTGGATCCGCATAGAGGTGCGCGACCCCTCCCGGGGGCTGCCCTGCCTGATGCCCGTGACGGAGATGGACACCAGCGGCCGGGGCCTCTTCCTCGTCGACAAACTGGCCGACCGGTGGGGCGTGGACCTGCTGCCGCGCGGCAAGACCACCTGGTTCGAGATGCGGGTCATCGACCGCTGACGCACAGAAGCCCCCACGCGCCGGGATGCGGCGCCACGGGGGCTTCTGTGTGGAGCGCCGTGGATCGGGGGGTGTATCCACGGCCGCTGTTGTCGACCTGGCCCGGGTCAATGGAGGTCGTGCCATCGACTATGGCAGATGACCCGCTCATCGCCAAAATCCCATATGCGGACAATGCGCTCACTTCCCCCCGCGGTCGCTGAAGGATCGTAGGTGAGATGACCCACCTGCCTCGCAATCCATGCATAAATATGGCCATCAGGGTGTGATTCATTGATCCCGTGGTCCTCGCCCCGCCCTGGAGGGCGGTGCCGGTGCGACCCGCGATCTTCTGAATTGCGTAAATCGTTACTTTTCGCCCCCCTGCCGCCTACTGTGCTTGTCCGTGAAGACACCCCTCACGAAGCGGACCACGGCGCTGCTCGCCACGACCCTGCTCGCACTGCTCGCGGGCTGCGGCCAGGGCGGCGGGAGGACGGAGGCGCGCGGCACCGAGCCGGCCACTCCCTCTGCCGCGCCCGCGAAGGTCTCCGGCGCCTCGGGACTGCCCGGCATGCCGCCCGTCCTGGATCCTGACGACGTCTACGCCGCCGGCCGGCCGGGCCTGCTCTCCCCGGTCGTCAGGGGATTCCCCTCCCGGGTGTACGTGCCCAACACCAAGTCCCACACCGTCTCGGTCATCGACCCCAAGACGTACAAGGTCGTCCGGACCATCCCGGTCGGTGCGCAGCCGCAGCACGTCGTGCCGTCCTGGGACCTCAAGACGCTGTGGGTCAACAACAACCGGGGCCACACACTCACCCCGATCGACCCGCGGACCGGTGCGGCGGGCAAGCCGGTCGAGGTGCACGACCCGTACAACCTCTACTTCACCCCCAACGGCACACACGCCGTCGTCATGGCCTCCCTGGACCGTGAGCTCGTCTTCCGCGACCCGCACACCATGGAGCGCAAGCACGTGGAGCCGGTGTCCTGCTACGGCGTCAACCACGCCGACTTCTCCGCCGACGGCAGGTACTTCATCGTCTCCTGCGAGTTCTCCGCCGAACTGCTCAAGGTCGACACGGAGAAGATGAAGGTCGTCGCACAGCTGAGGCTGCCGTTCGAGGGCGCGATGCCGCAGGACGTGAAGCTCTCCCCGGACGGCAAGACCTTCTACATCGCCGACATGATGGCGCACGGCGTGTGGGTGCTCGACGGCGAGAAGTTCACCCGGCCGAAGCTGCTGCCCACCGGCAGGGGTGCCCACGGGCTCTACGTCAGCCGCGACTCCCAGGAGATGTTCATCACCAACCGCGGCGAGGGCTCCGTCTCCGTCTTCGACTTCACGAAGAACGACCTGACGAAGAAGTGGTGGCTGCCGGACGGCGGCAGCCCCGACATGGGCGGTATCTCCGCGGACGGCAAAGTGCTGTGGCTGTCCGGGCGTTACGACTCCGAGGTGTACGCCCTCGACACCAGGACCGGGAAGCAGCTGGCACGCATCCCCGTCGGCGACGGTCCGCACGGGCTCGCGGTCTACCCCCAGCCCGGCCGCTACTCGCTGGGCCACACCGGCGTGTTCCGGTAGCCGGCTGCCCAACTCGCCCACGGGCGGGTGACGATGCACGGTCCGGCGTCGCCGAGCCGGGATGGTGGCCTCCATGATCATCCCTCGCCTGCGGCGCCGGGCCGCCGTGCTCGCGCTGGCACTGACCGCCTCGCTCGCCCCGGCGGCCGCGTCCACCGCCGCCGATGCCGCCACCACTCCCGCCACTTCCGCCCCGGCTGCCGCCGCCGCGGCCACGTGCCCCCTCGTCGGGGACCCGCTCTACGCCGCGGCCGACCGCAGCGTCGACATCGACAGGGTCACGCCGGCGCCGTCGTACCGCACGAACTGCAAGCAGCTGTACCGGGCCGACGGACGCGGCCCCGAGGTCGTCTTCGAGCAGGGCTTCCACCCGAAGGCGCCGCAGGACGGCCAGTACGACATCGAGAAGTACGTCCTTGTCAACCAGCCGTCGCCGTTCGTCTCGACCACGTACGACCACGACCTCTACAAGCAGTGGAAGAGCGCCTGGAACTACTACATCGACGCCCCTGGCGGCATCGACGTCAACGAGACGATCGGTGACACCCACAAGTGGGCCGCGCAGGTCGAGGTCGCCTTCCCGGGAGGGATCTCCCGCGACTTCATCGTCGGCGCCTGTCCCGTCGACAAGCAGACCAAGCGCGAGATCATGAGCGAGTGCCTGGACAACCCGCACTACCTCCCCTGGCGCCTGTGAGCTGAGCACGCCGCCCTGTCACCGGTCGCACGGCCGGACACAGGGCGGCCGGGCAACCGGCCCCGCACCCTTCTTCAGCGCGCCGCGAGGATCGCCTCCGAGGCCACCGGCCGGTACCCCGCCTTCTGGAACGTCCGCACGCTGCGCGCGTTGCCCGGGGACTGCTGCGACCAGAGCACCGGCGCGGGCACCAGGTGCCGGGCCGCCAGCGCGAGCGCGAGCCCGAGGCCGCGGCCGCGAGCCTCCTCCTCCACCTCGATGGAGACCTCCCACCGGCCCGCCAGCCCCCGGCCCAGCACCAGCACGCCGCCGTCGGCCCTCCACACCCGCACGTCGTCACGGCGCTTCAACGCAAGCGTCACCCGCGGGTGTTCGCGGTCCTCGATCTCGTGAAGCCCGATCTCCGGCTCGCCGGGCAGCGCTTCCGCAACCGTCACGAGGTCGATGGTGTCCATCGAGCGACCGGTGCGCGCCATGAGCGCAGACAGGAAGTTCGGGTTCATCGGGGCGGCCAGCCGGTCGGAGGCGGTCGCCGCCAGCTCTGCCCGCACCCAGTGGGGATCCTCGTTTGTGAAGACGACCGAGTGCGCGGTGAAGGCCACCACGCCCTCGTCACGGACGCCGGGCCGGCCGACCACCGTCACCCCGCCGTCCGACGCCGGAAACCGTCCGCGCGCCGCCGCGGCCAGGATCCCCGCCAGCTCGTCGCTCATCGCATGCCTCCCCGTTCGGATGTCCCCGCCTCGCCTCCATGATCGCGTAACGGTGCCGATAATCTGACCTCCGTCAGTAATGCACCAAGAAGGGGTGGACCGGTGGCGGACATCGAGGCAGCACGCAAGGCGTTCGACCGTTACGACGCGGACGGCGACGGCTTCATCACTGCGGCCGAATACAAGACGGCGATGGCTCAGATGGGCGACTGGAACGTCACGGAGTCCGTCGCCGAGGCCGTGATCGCCGCGCAGGACACCGACAAGGACAAGCTCCTGTCGTTCGACGAGTTCTGGGCCCACCTGAACAAGGCCTGACGCACCGCGACACCGCGGCCCCCGGCGAGTGTCCGCCGGGGGCCGCGCGCTGTCCGGGCCTACTCAGCACTCGATGATGTTCACCGCGAGGCCGCCGCGGGCGGTCTCCTTGTACTTGACCGACATGTCCGCGCCGGTGTCCTTCATCGTCTTGATGACCTTGTCCAGCGACACCTTGTGGCTGCCGTCGCCGCGCATCGCCATCCGTGCCGCGGTGACGGCCTTGACCGCCGCCATGCCGTTGCGCTCGATGCACGGGATCTGGACGAGGCCGCCGACCGGGTCGCAGGTCAGGCCGAGGTTGTGCTCCATGCCGATCTCGGCCGCGTTCTCGACCTGTTCCGGGGAGCAGCCGAGGACCTCGGCGAGCGCGCCCGCAGCCATCGAGCAGGCGGATCCGACCTCGCCCTGGCAGCCGACCTCGGCGCCCGAGATGGAGGCGTTCTCCTTGAAGAGCATGCCGATCGCGCCGGCGGCGAGCAGGAAGCGGACCACTCCCTCGTCGTCCGCGCCGGGCACGAAGTTCATGTAGTAGTGCAGCACGGCGGGGATGATGCCGGCGGCGCCGTTGGTGGGCGCGGTGACGACGCGGCCGCCCGCGGCGTTCTCCTCGTTCACGGCCATCGCGTAGAGGGTGATCCACTCCATAGCGAGGGCGTTCGGGTCGCCCTCGGAGCGCAGCTTGCGGGCGGTGGTAGCCGCGCGGCGCCGGACCTTCAGGCCGCCGGGCAGGATGCCCTCCCGGGACATGCCGCGCGAGACGCACGCCTGCATGACCCGCCAGATCTCCAGCAGGCCCTCGCGGATCTCGTCCTCGGTGCGCCAGGCCTTCTCGTTCTCCAGCATCAGCGCCGAGATCGACAGACCGGTCTCCTTGGTGAGGCGCAGCAGCTCGTCACCCGTGCGGAAGGGGTACTTCAGCACGGTGTCGTCGAGCACGATCCGGTCCTCGCCGACCGCGTCCTCGTCGACGACGAAGCCGCCGCCGACCGAGTAGTACGTCTTCTCCAGCAGAGTCGTGCCCTCGGCGTCGCGGGCGAGCACGGTCATGCCGTTGGCGTGGTACGGCAGGGCCTTGCGGCGGTGCAGGACCAGGTCGTCGTCGAAGGAGAAGTCGATCTCGTGCATGCCGAGCAGATTGATGCGGCGGCCGGTCTTGATCCGCTCGACCTGCTCGTCCGCGGTCTCGACGTCGACCGTGCGCGGAGAGTTGCCCTCCAGGCCCAGCAGGACGGCCTTGGGGGTGCCGTGGCCGTGGCCGGTGGCGCCCAGGGAACCGAAGAGCTCCGCCCGTATCGCCGTGGTGTGGGCGAGCAGGCCTTCGTTCTTGAGCCGCCGGGCGAACATCCGGGCGGCGCGCATCGGGCCCACCGTGTGGGAGCTGGACGGGCCGATGCCGATCGAGAACAGGTCGAAGACCGAAATGGCCACGGGGGTACTCCTCAGGGTTGGTAGACGCCGTTGTCTGCCGGGGTGGTGCAGAGAACACAGGGCGGTACGTGGTGCGGGGCACCGCACTCACTGTCCAGTGTGCGCGGTGCCCCTTTTGTTTTGGTCCGGACTGTTACGGGAGATCCGTCACAGACCGGGGTAGAGCGGGTGCCTGCCGGCCAGGGCCGTGACCCGGGCGCGCAGCGCGGTGGCGTCGTAGGACGGCTTGAGGGCCTCGGCGATGATGTCGGCGACCTCGCGGAAGTCGTCCTCCTGGAAGCCGCGGGTGGCCAGGGCCGGGGTGCCGATCCGCAGGCCGGAGGTGACCATCGGGGGCCGGGGGTCGTTCGGGATCGCGTTGCGGTTGACGGTGATCCCGACCTCGTGGAGGCGGTCCTCCGCCTGCTGGCCGTCGAGCTCGCTGTTGCGCAGGTCGACCAGGACCAGGTGCACGTCGGTGCCGCCGGACAGGACGGAGACGCCGTGCTCGGTGACGTCCGCCTGGACCAGGCGCTCGGCGAGGATGCGGGCGCCGTCCAGGGTGCGCTGCTGGCGCTCCTTGAACTCCTCGGAGGCCGCGACCTTGAAGGAGACCGCCTTGGCGGCGATGACGTGCTCGAGCGGGCCGCCCTGCTGGCCGGGGAAGACCGCGGAGTTGATCTTCTTGGCGAGCTCCTGCGTCGAGAGGATCACACCGCCGCGCGGGCCGCCGAGGGTCTTGTGCGTGGTGGTGGTCACGACGTGGGCGTGCGGCACCGGGTTGGGGTGCAGGCCCGCGGCGACCAGGCCCGCGAAGTGGGCCATGTCGACCATCAGGTAGGCGCCGACCTCGTCCGCGATCCGGCGGAAGGCGGCGAAGTCCAGCTGACGGGGGTAGGCGGACCAGCCGGCGACGATCAGCTTCGGCTTGGACTCCTTGGCCAGCCGCTCGACCTCGGCCATGTCGACCTGGCCGGTGGCGTCGTCGACGTGGTAGGCGACCACGTTGTAGAGCTTGCCGGAGAAGTTGATCTTCATGCCGTGGGTCAGGTGACCGCCGTGGGCCAGGTTCAGGCCCATGATCGTGTCGCCCGGCTTGAGCAGCGCGAACATCGCGGCCGCGTTCGCCTGCGCGCCCGAGTGGGGCTGCACGTTGGCGTGCTCGGCGCCGAACAGCGCCTTGATCCGGTCGATCGCGATCTGCTCGACCACGTCGACGTGCTCGCAGCCGCCGTAGTAGCGGCGGCCCGGGTAGCCCTCGGCGTACTTGTTGGTCAGGACGGAGCCCTGGGCCTCCATGACCGCGACCGGAGCGAAGTTCTCCGAGGCGATCATCTCGAGGGTGGACTGCTGACGGTGGAGCTCGGCGTCGACAGCGGCGGCGACATCCGGGTCCAGCTCGTGAAGAGGGGTGTTGAGAAGCGACATCACTCGGTCCCTAGGGTCGTGGGTCAGCCGGCGAATTCGGTGTAGTCGTCCGCGGAGAGCAGGTCCTTCGGCTCCTCGCTGACACGCACCTTGAACAGCCAACCGCCCTCGAACGGGGCGGAGTTCACCAGCGACGGGTCGGCTGCGACGTCTTCGTTCGCCTCGACGACCTCACCGCTGACGGGGGAGTAGAGGTCGCTGACCGACTTGGTGGACTCCAGCTCGCCGCAGGTCTCGCCCGCGGTCACCGTGTCACCGACCTCGGGGAGCTGGACGTACACCACGTCGCCGAGCGCGTTGGCCGCGTGCTCCGTGATGCCGACCGTCGACACGCCGTCCTCGGCGGTCGACAGCCACTCGTGCTCCTTGCTGTAGCGCAGCTGCTGGGGGTTGCTCATGACCTGAATTCTCCTGTACGCGAGGGAGTGCTGGTGAACGGGGAGGGGGTGCCGACGATCACGTCCGGCACCGGGAGATCACGTCCGGCACCGGAAGATCACTTCTGGCGCTTGTAGAACGGCAGCGCCACGACCTCGTACGGCTCGTGGGTGCCGCGGATGTCGACACCGACACCCGGCGTGCCCGGCGCGGCGTGCGTGGCGTCCACGTAGGCGATGGCGATCGGCTTGCCCAGGGTCGGGCTCGGCGCGCCGGACGTGACCTCGCCGATCACCTCGCCGCCGACGACGACCTGCATCCCGGCACGCGGCACTCGGCGGCCTTCTGCGATCAGGCCGACCAGCTTGCGCGGCGGGGCGGTCTCGGCGCGCTCCGCGGCGGCGGTGAGCGCCTCGCGGCCCACGAAGTCGCCGTCCTTCTCGAACTTCACGACCCGGCCGAGCCCCGCGTCGAACGGGGTGAGCGCGGTGGTCAGCTCGTGCCCGTACAGCGGCATCCCCGCCTCGAGGCGCAGCGTGTCACGGCAGGACAGGCCGCACGGGACCAGGCCGGCCGGTGCGCCCGCGTCGGTCAGCGCCTGCCAGAGCTTCTCCGCGTGCTGCGGCTCGACGAACAGCTCGAAGCCGTCCTCGCCGGTGTAGCCGGTACGGGCGATCAGCGCCGGGACGCCCGCCACCGTGCCGGGCAGGCCCGCGTAGTACTTCAGGCCGTCCAGGTCGGCGTCGGTGAGCGACTTCAGGATGCCCGGGGACTCAGGGCCCTGGACGGCGATCAGCGCGTACGCGTCACGGTCGTCACGGACGGTCGCGTCGAAGCCGGCCGCGCGCTCGGTCAGCGCGTCCAGCACGATCTGGGCGTTGCCGGCGTTGGCGACGACCATGTACTCCTGCTCCTGGAGCCGGTACACGATCAGGTCGTCGACGATGCCGCCGTCTTCCTGGCAGATCATGGTGTAGCGGGCGCGGCCGACGCCGACGGTGCCGATGTTGCCGACCAGCGCGTAGTTCAGCAGGTCCGCGGCCTGCGGGCCGGTCACGGTGATCTCACCCATGTGGGAGAGGTCGAAGAGGCCGGCCTTGGTGCGGACGGCGATGTGCTCGTCCCGCTCGCTGCCGTACCGCAGCGGCATGTCCCAGCCGGCGAAATCGGTCATGGTCGCGCCCAGCGACCTGTGCAGGGCGTCGAGTGCGGTCAGACGTGGGGCGTTGCTCATTGGTGTGGCTCCCAGGGCATGGCTGCGAGGACAATCCTCCCCATCTGTCATCGGAACCTGAGAGGTTCGCCCCGACTCCGCGTACGGGTGTCGTGACTTGCACCTTGGGTGGAGCCACTCGAATGCGGCTCGCTTTTCAGATCTGCCTCATCGCGCGCGGTACGGGGCCTGAGAGATTCAAGGGAGGAACTTGCTCCTTCGGCGCCCGCCACAGATGTGGCAGGGACTCTCCCGCGCGGATTCAAGCGGCCGGTATGCAGTTGGCGCGCACATCATTGCATGCATCGGGGAAGAGTGGAGCGTGAGGCCGCCCTGAAATCACTTGAGCCGTATTACCAATTCTTTACACTTCATGGGCAAGGGTGTGGGATGACCCGAAGGGGGATGGCATGACGTTGCAGCCGACCGGTGCATACGCCACGACCGCGGGGGTATCAGCCCCGCCGGGACTGCCCGCGGTTCCAGCCCGGACCGGGGCGCCGGCGCGCGTCCGGCCCGCCCAGCCCGTCCTGCGCGACCTCAGGGAGCGCTCGGGCAGCAGCCCGCACAGCCTCGTCTTCGCCGCGGGCGACGTGGTGGTCGTCTCCGGCCTCCCCGGCAGCGGCAAGTCCACGCTGATGCGCCGCGCCGTCCGGGAACGGGGGATCGACTCTCAGGACACCCGCGACCGGTGGGACGCCCGGATGCCCCGCCTTCTGCCGTACGCCGTCTACCGCCCCCTCGTCCGTCTGGCCCACTACGCCGGGCTCCGGCGCGCCCTGCGTTCGGGCGAAAGCGTTGTCGTCCACGACTGCGGCACGCAGGCGTGGGTCCGCCGCTGGCTCGCCAACTCGCACGCTCAGACGGCAGCGTCGGACAGCACCGCCTCTATGAAATCGGCCGGCGGCTGGTAGTCATGGGCTTCGACGTAATGAGCGA